>NZ_KE386494.1:190475-460444 GCF_000427425.1 Caldanaerobius polysaccharolyticus DSM 13641
GCCAGATAAATATGTCGAAATCAAGGAATTAATACAAACTATCTATCATGAGAATAAAGGCAGATATGGGTACAGAAGAATTACATTGGAATTACCAAACCGTGGATACTGTATTAATCATAAAACAGTACTAAAACTCATGAATGAATGCGGAATTAAATGTCAAGTAAGAATCCGTAAATACCGTTCCTACAAAGGTGAAATTGGGAAAGTTGCTCCGAATTTACTACAGCGTGACTTTAAAGCAGAAAAGCCAAATCAGAAATGGGTTACCGATGTAACGGAGTTTTCGCTGTTTGGTGCTAAACTTTATCTTTCACCTATACTTGATTTATATAATGGAGAGATTATAAGCTATAATATTTCAGATAGACCAACATTTTACCAAACCATGGATATGTTGGATAAAGCCTTTGCTAAAATTCCTGATGGCACAAACCTTATTTTGCACTCAGACCAAGGTTGGCAGTATCAGATGAAACAATACCAGTACAGACTACGAAAGAAAGACATAATTCAGTATGTCCAGGAAGGGCAATTGTCTTGATAATTCTGTTATGGAAAATTTCTTTGGTTTATTAAAATCAGAACTGTTATACTTACAGGAATTTGACTCTATTGACCATTTTAAGAAAGAATTAGAGGAATACATAGACTATTACAATAATAAGAGGATTAAGTGTAAACTAAAAGGACTGAGCCCGGTTCAATACCGGATTCAGTCCCAAGGAGTAGCTTAATTAAACTGTCTAACATTTGGGGTTCAGTTCATTATCATCAACTCTCTTTTATAGTCCATACACCTCTTCATCTGTAAGCACCCTCAGATCGGTTTTCTTCAACAATTCTACGACCTTTTCAGGCTGCTCCACTTTTAAAAGCACAAAGGCTTTATCTGCTGTCCTCTTAACAAAAGAATAAGCGTATTCTATACTTACCTTTTGCTCCTCCAGCACTTTCAATACATCCGCAAGTCCCCCTGGTCTGTCCTCCACTTCCACAGCCAGGACCTCGGTGGTTTTGACGGTAAAGCCATTATCCCTAATAATCTTCACAGCCCTATCGGGGTCATTTACTATAATCCTCAGTATGCCGAAGTTAGTGGTATCAGCTAAAGACAGCGCGCTTATATCTATGCCATTGTCCCCTAGTAATTTTGTAATATCAGCAAGCCTGCCAGGTTTATTTTCTAGAAATACAGACACCTGTTTAACCAGCATATTATCACCTCATCATATTTTACGCCTGTCTATTACCCTTCTGGCTTTTCCTTCAGACCTTTCAATGGTCTTAGGCTCCACCAGTTTTACAGACACGTTTATCCCTACAGTGCAATAGATTTCATGGGCTATTTTCTTTCTCAAATCCTCCAGCCCTTTTACCTCATCAGAGAAAAATCTATCGGATACTTCAACCCACACCTCCAATTGGTCCAGGTTATCCACCCTATCTACTACCAGCATGTAATGGGGCTCCACCTCTCCTACGTTTAAAAGAGCCGTTTCGATTTGAGATGGAAATACATTCACACCCCTTATTATCAGCATATCATCGCTCCTGCCCAATATCTTATCTATCCTGGCGTGGGTTCTCCCACATGGACACTTCTCGCTATTTAAGGCCGTTATATCCCTGGTCCTGTACCTTATGACAGGTAAAGCCTCTTTAGCGATTGACGTTATGACCAATTCCCCTTTTTGTCCTTCAGGTAGCACCTCTCCTGTAACAGGGTCTATTACCTCGGCTATAAAACAATCTTCGTAGATGTGCAACCCGTTTTTACACTGGCACTCCATGGCCACGCCTGGGCCTATCAATTCGCTCATACCGTATATATCCAGAGCTATAATGTGCAACTTTTGCTCTATTTCCTTCCTCATGTTTTCACTCCAGGGCTCAGCGCCGAATATACCGGCTTTCAGCTTGAGATCTTCCGGTTTAATTCCCTCCTCTTCCATAGTTTCAGCCAGATAAAGGGCGTAAGAAGGAGTACATGCGAGGATAGTGGTGCCAAAGTCCTTCATAAACATTATCTGTCTCCTGGTATTGCCACCTGACATAGGGACTACAACAGCCCCCACTTTTTCAGCGCCGTAGTGCAGCCCCAAACCCCCTGTAAAAAGGCCGTAACCATAGGATACCTGCACAATAGAATCTCTTCCACCACCGGCGCTTACGATGGCCCTGGCTACCAGCTCTGACCACGTATCTATATCCTTTCTGGTATAACCTACTACCGTGGGCTTGCCTGTGGTGCCCGATGAAGCGTGTATCCTCACCACCTCGCTTAAAGGCACCGCAAACATCCCAAAAGGATAAGTCTGCCTTAAATCGTCTTTTGTGGTAAAGGGGAGCAGTTTTATATCCTCAAGGGCATTTATATCCTCTGGGGTCAATCCCGCTTTTTGCATCTTCTCCCTGTAATAAGGCACGTTATGGTATACCCGCTTCACAGTATCCTTCAGCCTTTTTAGCTGAAGCTCTTTTAACAGTTCTCTGTCCATACATTCAACTGTCTTGTTCCAATACATTTTACCTACTCCTCATATCCCATATTAAAGGCTTTCACATTTAAATCTACCGTCTTTGGCGGCACACAATTCTTTAGCGCTTCAAGCCATACGCTTTTGGGCACCTGCGATCTTTTCGCCAACACCCCTATCAAAACCGTATTCACGGCCTTGGCACTTCCGCACTTCTGGGCCAATGACAATGCGTCCACCTGTATACAGTTAATACCGCGCTCTTTAAAAGAGTGAAATATATTATCAGGATAACGGGCAAATCCAAGGACTACAGGAGCTGGAAGGATCTTCTGGGTATTGACGATGGCCATGCCTTCTGGCTTCAGGTATTCTATCCACCTCATCGCTTCCAGTTGTTCAAATCCCAGTATTATGTCAGCCTGACCTCTTTCGATAAGAGGAGAAAGCACTTTATCACCGTACCTAACGTAGGTAACTACGCTACCACCTCTCTGGGACATGCCGTGGACCTCGGATACTTTTACATCATAGCCCATAATCTGGGCCATTTTCCCTATTATACGGCTGGCTAAAAGCGTACCCTGGCCTCCTACCCCCACTATCAATATACTCTCTACCTTGCTCATACATCATCACCAGCTTCCAAAATAGACTGCGCAGGGCATATATCAGCGCAAAAGCCACAACCGTTGCACAGCGCGGCATCAATTCTATAAAAACCCTGTTCCTTTTTTATAGCAGGGCATCCTATACCCAGGCACATCTCACACTCTATGCATATATTCTCATCAATAAAAAACGGCTGGTACGTACGCTTTTTATCCAACAATATACAGGGTTTCCTGCTTATTATAACAGAAGGTTCATCGCTACACACAGCCTTTCTAACGGCCTCTTCTACCTCATGAACCCTATAGGGATCTACAACCGCCACGTCGTTTACGCCTATAGCCTTTATCAGAGCTTCCAGATCCAGTTTATACGCAGGATCCTTTCTTATGGTAAAACCTGTAGCCGGATGATCCTGATGCCCTGTCATACCTGTGGTGGAGTTATCCAGTATAATCACCGTAGAGGCGCCCTTGTTGTACACAATATCTATTAGACCTGTTATGCCAGAGTGTATAAAAGTAGAATCACCTATCACAGCCACCACTTTTCTGGAAAAATCCCGGCCTAAAGCTTTTTCCATGCCGTGAGCCATGCCGATGCTGGCACCCATACACACGCACGTATCCATGGCGTTTAACGGCGGCAGCGCTCCCAGGGTATAACAGCCTATATCCCCTGTCACCACCAGTTTCAGTTTATTTAACACATAATAAACACCGCGATGAGGGCATCCAGGGCACAAAGCCGGTGGCCTTGCAGGTATTCCCTCATCAGCCTTAAAATACTGACGGCTATACGAACCTCTTATGGCTTTTTCTATAATCTCTGCGCTCAACTCGTACATCGGCGGGAATAGCTCTTTGCCCACTACCCTTATGCCCAATGCCTTTATTTCCGTTTCTAAAAATGCATCCAGTTCTTCTACCACGTATAAGTTTTTAACCCTGCCAGCGAACTCCCTTATCATTTTCTCAGGCAGGGGATACACCATGCCCAGCTTTAAAACCGACGCTTCAGGCACAGCTTCTTTCACGTAATGGTAGGAAATACCGCTGGTTATTATACCAGTTGTCAAATCATTCCACTCTATCCTGTTTACGCTTGACGCCTCGGCAAATTCTTTTAACTTTTTTATGCGCTCTAATACCAGTGGGCGGCGCTTTTTGGCCATAGCCGGCATCATAACGTACTTATCCATATCCTTTTTATAAGGCCTTATATGCTCTTCCCTGCATCCCAGCTCTACAAGACCTCGGGAATGGGCTGTCCTCGTAGTCATCCTGACAAAAACAGGGGTATCGTATTGTTCACTTAACTCAAAGGCCAGCTTTGTAAAGTCCTTCGCCTCCTGGCTATCCGATGGCTCCAGCATGGGCACAAACGACGCCCTGGCGTAGTTGCGGCTATCCTGCTCATTTTGCGAGCTGTGAAGCCCCGGGTCGTCAGCTACCAGGATTACCAACCCGCCATTTACCCCCGTGTACGAAACGGTGAAAAGGGGATCAGCCGCTACATTTAAACCCACGTGTTTCATTGACACAATAGCCCTTGCACCGGCAACAGATGCACCTATAGCCACTTCCAAAGCCACCTTTTCATTAGGCGACCACTCGCAATAAACCTCTTTGTACCTGGCGATGCTCTCTGTTACCTCTGTGCTAGGGGTGCCCGGATAAGCTGTGGCGACTTTCACCCCAGCTTCAAACGCCCCTCTGGCAACAGCTTCATTTCCCAGCAATAATTCTTTCAACGATCATCACCCCTCAGATCTATAACCCTTTTTGCCTTTCCTTCAAACCTCTTGAGAGTCCTAGGCTCTACCAGATTCACCTTTGCCTCTACCAGCAATGCCACCTTTAACCTGTGCCTTATGCTCTCCCTCAACATCTCCAGCTCCCTATACCTTTCCAGCAAAGATGGGTCCAATACTTCTACGTCTATCTCCAGCTCATCCATATAGCCATTCTTCCTCACGATGATCTGGTAATGGGGTCCTACTTCTGGTATGTTGAGTAAAACCTCTTCAATCTGAGACGGAAAGACGTTGACCCCACGGATTATGAGCATATCGTCAGTCCTGCCCCTAACCTTAGACATCCTGGCCATCGTTCGCCCGCACGCACATGGCTTAGGGCTTATGCTCGTAACATCCCTGGTCCTATAGCGAAGCACAGGCAATGCCTCCTTGGTAAGTGGGGTTATTACCAGCTCGCCGGTACACCCGTAGGGCAATGGCTCGCCGCTTTCGGGATCGATTATCTCGGCTATAAAATGGTCTTCTGCTATATGCATGCCGTCTTTGTAAACGCATTCTCCAGAAACCCCTGGACCCATGACCTCGCTTAAACCATAGTTTTCCGTGGCCAGGATACCCCACCGTTTTTCAAGCTCAGCCCTCATCTCCTCTGTAGAGCCTTCTGCGCCAAAAAGTCCAAGGCGCACAGGCAGCTCCTTAGGATTTATCCCCATGTTCTCCGCTACCTCCGCCATGTACAGTGCATAAGAAGGGGTGCTCACCAACACCGTTGAGCCAAAATCCCCCATCAGCTTTATCTGCCTTTCGGTGTTTCCGCTGGATACAGGCACCACCGTGGCTCCGATTCGCTCCAACCCATAATGCAAGCCAAAAGCCCCTGTAAAAAGGCCATAGCCAAAGGCTATCTGAGCCACATCTTCATCACTGGCTCCCGCTTCTACAGCTATCCTTGCTACCAGTTCAGCCCAGGTGTTCAGATCGTTTCTGGTATAGCCCACCACCGTAGGTTTACCGGTAGTACCCGAGGAAGCGTGTATCCTCACCACTTCTTTCATAGGAACGGCGAAAAGCCCGTAAGGGTAATTATCCCTGAGATCGTCCTTGGTTGTAAAGGGGAGTTTTACTATATCCTTTACACTTTTTATGTCCGCAGGCTTTATCCTCGCTTCTTCAAACCTTTTCCTGTAAAAAGGAACCCTGTCGTACACATATTTTACCAGCTGCCTCAACCGCTCTGACTGTAAATTCTCAATTTCCGATCTCGACAGCTTTTCATTATCAGACCATATCAAAGCAATGCCCCCTTAAAAGTATATGAGATTATATTATTCTACAAAACCTATAAAAAATCCTTTAAACACAAATTTTAACGTTTATCACATTTTTTTAATAAAAAAATAAAGAGCGTCAGTTGTAAAGAACGCTCTCTATCTCGCAGGGGTTTATCTCTAGTCGGAAAAACTTCCTATTTTCATCCACTAGAGCGAAAACTATTTTGCCGTCATAGGCCTTTTTATCGCTGGTCAGCTTGTTTAGCACATCTTCAAAGGGAAAAGGGTCAAAGACCGTGGGCAAGCCTGCCCTCTCGATTAGACTAACTATGCTGTTAAAAAACCCCTCTGATATCATTCCTCGCCTTAAAGCTATTTTAGAGGCGTACACCATGCCCACAGCCACCGCTTCCCCATGGGTGTACTTTTTATACCCCGTCAACGCTTCAAGGGCATGGCCCAGCGTATGGCCGAAATTCAATACAGCCCTCAGGCCGTGCTCGGTTTCGTCCTGACTCACGACCTGTGCTTTTATCTCGCACGAACGCCTCACAGCGTGCTTAAGGACATCCATATCCAATGAGAGCAATTTCTCCATGTTCAAGTCAAGCCATTTAAAAAACTCATCATCCCATATAATTCCGTATTTTATAACCTCGGCAAGACCCGTCTTTAACTCCCGCTGAGGCAGCGTCCTCAACGCCTTTACATCGATGAACACTGCCCTGGGCTGGTGAAAGGCGCCTACAATGTTTTTGGCTTCCGGGAGGTTTACAGCGACCTTTCCACCTACGCTGCTGTCCACCTGAGCCAGCAACGTCGTAGGTATCTGGATAAAATCTATACCCCTCATATAAGCAGAGGCTACAAACCCCGCTATATCCCCCACCACTCCCCCACCTAAGGCTACAATACATGAGCTCCTGTCCAATCCATAGCTCAACGCGTCCTGCAATAGCTTTTTAGCCATTTCCATAGTCTTGCTCTCTTCCCCTGCAGGGATCACTGAATAGGCCACCATGTACCCAGCTGCTTCCATGGAACGGCGCGCGCTTTCAAGGTAATGTCCTTTTACATTTTCATCGGTTACAATCATGATCTTCCTTGAGCTTACGCGCTTTAACAGCCTGTTGCCCACATCGCCTATATCGCAGAACTCTATTGGGTAACTCTTCGCACCTAGATCCACCACAAGATCCACGTTACCACCCCTCAATTCATGCCTCTTTTCTCGTTCCAATTTTTCTTATATTGTCATATTCATTCATGGAATAATAGCTTACGTCAAGGCCCTTTTGCATCTCCTCCAGGACATAACAGAACGCAGCTGCTGTGTCTAATGAAGTCATGCATGGCACACCGTACTGTAACGCCGCTCTCCTCAGCTTATACCCTGCTGTATGGGCATCTTTTCCTTTTGTAGGTATATTAATGACGAAGTCTATGGCATTGTCTTTGATCATATCGATAACCCTTTTAAGGCCATCTTCTGTTTTTATATCGATGCACTGAGCCACTATTCCGTTTTTCTGTAAAACCTTATGGGTATCTTTTGACGCCAGCACCCTGTAACCCATGGCAACAAGCCTGGGAACAAAATGCAAAGCATCTTTCTTAAAATTATCACAAAGGGAAATAAATACCCTCTTATGAACAGGAAAATCCATCCTAGCCCCTTTAAAAGCCTTGTAAAGGGCAGCCGCAAAATTAATGTCTATGCCTAAAGCCTCTCCTGTGGATTTCATCTCAGGACCCATGACCAGATCAGATCCAGCTAGCTTTTGGTGAGAAAAAACAGGCGCCTTCACAACCCAATAATCCGGTTCTGGCCACAACCCATCAGTATACCCCATCTCTTTCAACGTTTTTCCCAAAGCTACATTTACGGCCACCTTTACCATGGGAATACCGGTGACCTTGCTCAATATAGGAACAGTACGGGATGCCCTAGGGTTCACTTCTATCACAAAGACCCTGCCGCCCTTTAAGACATACTGGATATTTATCAGCCCTTTTACGTGTAACGCTTTGGATATCTTCCTTGTGTAGTCAATTATAAGCTTTTTCTCGTCTATAGTCAAAGTGCGGGGAGGATATACAGCGAAGCTATCTCCTGAATGCACGCCCGCTCTTTCGATATGTTCCATAATACCCGGTATCAACGTACACTCACCGTCGCATACAGCGTCGACCTCTACCTCTTTGCCTTCGATGTACTTGTCTATGAGCACCGGTAAATCCGGAGATACCTTTATGGCATTTTCCACATAGCTTACCAGCTCTTCTTTTCTGCGCACCACGTCCATAGACTGCCCTCCTATAACGTAGGAAGGCCTGACCAGCAGCGGATAACCCAACCTTTCAGCTACATCCAGCGCTTGTTCCACCGTCGTAGCATAATCCCCTTCTGATTGAGGGATATTAAGGCTCTTGAGAAATTTCGCAAATTTCTCCCTGTCCTCTGCAACGTCGATGTACTTCTGCTGCGTACCTAGAATGGCCACGCCGTGCTTAATAAGACCTTTAGCCAGGTTAATGGCGGTTTGGCCACCAAACTGCACCAAAACACCTATAGGCTTTTCTTTGTCCACAATGTTCATAACATCTTCAACGGTCAACGGTTCAAAATACAGCGCATCAGCCGTATCAAAATCAGTGCTCACGGTCTCAGGATTGTTGTTCACAATGATGGCCCTCATACCTGCTTCCTTTAAAGCCCATACAGCGTGAACCGAACAGTAGTCAAATTCTATGCCCTGCCCTATCCTAATAGGACCTGAGCCCAGCACCAGTACACAGGGCCTTTTTTCTTCCACTACGTCGTCTTGCTGTTCATAAGTAGAATAGTAATAAGGCGTAACGGACTCAAACTCCGCCGCACATGTATCCACCGTCTTATAGACAGGGACAATTCCGTACTCTATACGCTTTGCCCTCACATCCTCTTCGCTTACCCCGGCTAATTCTGCAATCATCCTGTCTGAAAAACCCAATTGCTTGCTGGCTTTAAGGACATCCCTTTGATGCCATTTCTCTGCTATGACCCTTTCGTGCTTTACGATGTTTTGTATTTTATCTAAAAACCACATGTCTATGCTGGTGATATCGTGTACCTCTTCCACCGTCCAACCGCGCCTTAAAGCTTCCGCTATATAGAACAGCCTCATGTCATTGGGCTTACGCAGCTTAGAAACTATCTCTTCATCAGACCAACTGTGGCTTTCTTTCACTTTAAGGCCGTACACTTTTATCTCCAGCGACCTTATGGCCTTCTGAAGAGAGGCTTCAAATGTCCTGTCTATGGCCATTACCTCACCGGTCGCCTTCATCTGAGTACCTATAGTTCTGTCAGCGGTATAGAATTTGTCAAAAGGCCAGCGCGGTATTTTGGTAACTACATAATCTAGAGCCGGTTCAAAACACGCAGTGGTCTTACCTGTCACCGGATTCGTGATTTCGTCAAGGGTTAATCCCACGGCTATTTTAGCAGCAACCCTGGCAATGGGATACCCTGTGGCTTTTGACGCCAGAGCACTGGATCTGCTAACCCTTGGGTTTACTTCGATGACGCAATACTCAAAGCTGTGGGGATTTAAAGCAAATTGTATGTTGCACCCGCCTTCTATCTTAAGAGCCCTGATTATTTTCAAGCTGGCAGATCGAAGCATCTGATACTCCACATCAGACAGCGTCTGAGAAGGAGCTACCACGATGCTGTCACCGGTGTGCACGCCTATAGGGTCCAGGTTCTCCATGTTACATATAGTTATGCAGTTATCATTGCTGTCTCTCATGACCTCATATTCTATCTCTTTCCATCCATAAAGGCTTTTCTCGATTAAGACCTCGTGCACCATGCTCAATTTCAAACCGACTGAAACAATCTCCACAAGCCTTTCTTCGTCTTGCGCAATTCCTCCCCCTGTACCCCCCAGTGTATAAGCAGGACGGACTATAAGAGGATATCCTACTTCGTGGCCAAACTCCAGCGCTTCTTCTACGCTGTGTACAATCCTGCCCGGGGCAATGGGCTCATTCAGATCGTTCATGAGTTTATTAAAAAGCTCGCGGTCTTCTGCTCTTTTTATGGATTCTACCGATGTCCCCAGCAGCCTTACGCCAAATTTATCTAAGACGCCAGACTCCTGCAATTCTACAGCAAGGTTTAGCCCTGTTTGACCCCCTAGTGTAGGCAAAATTCCGTCAGGCCTTTCCTTTTCGATGATTCTGGACAGCGTATCCTTGTCAAGAGGCTCAATGTACACCTTATTCGCCATATTCTCGTCAGTCATGATGGTAGCAGGATTGTTGTTGACTAGCACGACCTTTATACCCTCTTCTCTTAAAGCCTTGCAAGCCTGGGTACCGGAGTAGTCAAATTCTGCTGCTTGACCTATGACAATAGGTCCTGATCCTATAACCAATACTTTGTTTATTCCATCTTTAACCGGCAAAATAACATCCCCCTACGTGAGATAATCGATAAACTCCTTGAAAAGATACATTGAATCAGTCGGTCCCGGTGAAGCCTCCGGGTGATATTGCACAGAAAATACCGGCAGGTATTTGTGCCTTATGCCTTCCACTGTATTATCATTTAAATTCACATGGGTAACCTCTATATCACTTCCAACGCTTTTTGCGTCCACTGCATAACCGTGGTTTTGCGATGTGATGTAGACCTTGCCAGACCGTAAATCCTTTACAGGGTGATTGGAACCCCTATGGCCATACTTGAGCTTATAAGTATCAGCACCTAAGGCCAAGGATATAACCTGATGGCCCAGGCAAATACCTAGGATAGGCAATCTCCCTTTTAGCTGGGCAACCAGTTTAATCGCGTCGATGGCGTTTTTGGGATCTCCCGGGCCGTTACTCAAAAACAAGCCATCAGGTCTAGCTTCCATAACCTGCGACGCTGTGGCGTTATAGGGAAAAATCACCATGTCCAGGTCAAAACGGGAAAGACACTTCAATATGTTCTTCTTAACCCCAAGGTCGATCACTGCCATTCGCTTGCCTCTGCCTTCTATACGGTAAGGCTTTTTCACGCTCACATATTGCAACAGATCCACCTTTTCCTCTGAAGACAATTCCTCGATATATCCAGATAAATTCCCTTCCTCGGTAGTTATAAGGCCTTTCATGGTACCGGAAGATCGGATTTTTTTTACCAATGAGCGGGTATCAATCCCTGATATCCCTATCACGCCATGCGCTTTAAGGTAATCTTCTAGGGTCATACTGGAGCGAAAATTAACAGGTCTATGCTCAATTTTTTTAACGACAAACCCTCTGACTTTGGGACTATCAGACTGTGAGTCGTCGCCGTTTACACCGTAATTGCCTATAAGGGGGTATGTCATGACGACGATCTGCCCTGCATAAGAAGGATCTGTCAATATCTCCTGATATCCCGTCATCCCCGTGTTAAAGACGACCTCTCCCTTTGTAACACCGCTGGCCCCAAAGGATTCACCCTGGTATATAGTACCATCTTCCAGCACCAAGAAAGTCTTCATCGTTAAACCTCCATTTCTTTCAACACCTGATCTAATATCTCAACAGCTTTATCCACTTCTGCTTTTGTGATAATAAGAGGGGGCACCATCCTCACGACTTTATGCCCTGCGGATAAAACCAATAAACCCTTTTTCATAGCCCTGTTGACGACTTCTGCTACCTCTTGCATATTGAATTCCACGCCCAGCATCAACCCTCTACCCCTTACTTCATTTATAACAGGGTGGGTCTTATTGAGCTCCAACAGCCTGGATTTCAAATACTCACCTATTTCCCTGGCGTTATCAATCACGCCACCTAAAAGCTCTTTTATGACCGCAACCCCTGCCGCGCAGGCAACAGGGTTGCCCCCAAAAGTAGAGGCGTGATCTCCCGGTTTAAACGCTGAAGCGACTTCATCGGTAGCAATCATCGCCCCCAGAGGTAGTCCTCCCGCAATGGCTTTGGCCAAGGTCATGATGTCAGGTTGAACCCCGTAATGCTGATAGGCAAAGAGCTCACCGGTTCTACCCATCCCACACTGAACTTCATCAAATATCAGCAACAGCCCCTTCTCATCGCACAATTCCCTCACTTTGCGCAAATAACCTTCATCTGCTTCATATATACCCCCTTCTCCCTGAATAGGCTCCATCATTACGGCACATGTGTTTTCGTCAATGGCGTCTTTTAAGGCATCGATATCGTTAAATGGTACGTACTTAAACCCTTCTACCAGGGGCTCAAACCCCTCATGATACTTTGTCTGCCCTGTCGCTGTCAACGAACCCAACGTCCTGCCGTGAAAAGAGTGCTGCATAGTTATAATGCCGTATTTATGTTCACCGTATTTTTTCTTAGAATATTTCCTCGCAAGCTTTATCGCTGCTTCATTGGCCTCTGCGCCGCTATTGCAAAAAAAGACCTTGTCGCCAAAAGAGTTTTCTACCAAAAGCTTAGCCAACTCCACCTGGGGTATGTGCCAGTAGAGATTGGAACAGTGAATCATATTTTCAACCTGTCCCTTGATGGCTGCAACTACAGAAGGATGACAGTGACCCAGGTTGTTGACGGCTATACCTGCCACAAAGTCCAGGTATTCATTGCCCTGCTCATCGTACACCACAGCACCCTTACCCTTTACTAGCACCACAGGATACCTATTGTACGTATTCATTACGTACTCTTTGCCCATCTGGATGTAATCCATTTTAATCCTCCTTACCGCACGACCATCGTCCCTATTCCTCTGTGAGTAAAGATCTCCAAAAGCATAGAATGAGGCATACGGCCGTCAATTATATGGGTTTTCTTTACACCTTTCTCAATGGCGTTTATACAGCATAACACCTTCGGGATCATTCCGCCATCGATGATCCCCTTCTCAATATAGCTCAGCGCAGTTTTTATATCTAAAGAAGATATCAAAGAACCTTTATCCCTGTAGTCTTTGTATATTCCCTCTACATCGGTTAGCATTATAAGCTTTTCGGCGCCAAGGCTTCCAGCTATCTCACCCGCTACAGTATCGGCGTTTATGTTATAGGTCTCGCCGTCCTCACCTATAGCCACAGGCGCTATGACCGGAATATAATCTTCCCTTACAAGCAACTGAATCACTTCTGTGTTGACATCCTTGACATAGCCCACAAATCCCAGATCGCCATTGGACAGATCTTTACCGGCGGTTACCAGCCCGCCGTCTTTGCCGCTTAAACCAATGGCCTTTCCTCCATAACGGTTTATATAAGAGACAATTTCTTTGTTAACTTTACCTGTCAATACCATCTCCACTACTTCCATAGTTTCTCTATCGGTAACCCTCAGGCCATTTACAAACTGTGGCTTTTTGCCTAATTTCCTTAGAACGTCGTTGATCTCCGGACCACCACCGTGTATTATCACCGGATTTATACCGACAAACTTCAAAAGCACTATGTCTTCCATGACCATGTGCTTTAGCCGGTCATCTACCATCGCATTGCCACCGTACTTTATGACAAAGGTCTTTCCCCTGAAATTTTTGATGTAAGGCAGGGCTTCTACCAAGATATTGGCTTTTTCAATAGCCTCCATAATCTTATTCTCCTCCACAACCGCTATCATGTCCTGTAACTCCCGTTTATCTTTACATAATCGTAAGACAGATCGCATCCCCACGCTGTAGCGTGGCCGTACCCTTGCTTTAAATCCACAATCACCTTTATATCCTTCTCTTTCAGTATTTCTCTTGCCTTGTCCTCAGAAAAATCCAATCCCATGCCATTTTGGGCTAATATCAATTCTCCTGCCTTACTGCAAATGTATATGTCCACCAGCTCTGGATTAAAATCTATACCTGAATAACCCACTGCACATATAATCCTTCCCCAATTGGCGTCCTCGCCAAATATTGCCGCTTTCACCAGATTGGATCGAGTTATCGATCTGGCCGCTTTGACAGCGCTGAGCTCATCAGGGGCATTTTTAACCTCCACTTCCATAAACTTAGTGGCGCCTTCCCCATCCCTCGCCATCATCTTAGCCAATTCCACGCACACTGTCTCCAGCCCTCTATAAAACGCATCAAAATCCTCTGTGCCCCATTGAATGGGTCTGTTGCCAGCCAGACCGTTAGCCAATACCACAGCCATATCGTTGGTGCTGGTATCCCCATCCACACTTATCATATTAAAAGACCTGACAGTGGCGCGTCTAAGAGCTTTTTCCAACGCATCTGCCTCAATACTGGCGTCGGTAGTGATGAAGCACAACATCGTGGCCATATTAGGGTGTATCATACCTGAACCTTTTGCCATCCCACCTATCGTCACTTTTTTACCGCTAACATCTATTTTTACAGCCATCTCTTTCTTAAACGTATCCGTGGTCATAATCGCACAAGCCGCATCAACCCCGCCTTCCTTGCTTACATTCCTGCAGCATTGAATAATGCCATCTCTCACCTTTTCCATGGGCATCCTAACGCCTATAACCCCCGTGGACGCGACCACTACATCCTCAGTCCTGCACCCCAGCTCTTTGGCAGTCAACTCCGCCATTTCTTTGGCGTCCTTCATACCCCTCTCACCGGTACAGGCATTGGCATTCCCGCTGTTGGCCACAATAACCTGAGCCCTTTTGTCCCTTAAATTCTCCATCGTTATTTTTAGCGGCGCCGCTTTTACTCTATTTGTAGTAAAAACCCCTGCCGCAACAGCCGGTACCCGAGAGTATACCACTGCCACGTCTTTTTTATATCTCTTAATTCCACAATGAACTCCTGCCGCTAAAAAGCCTTCCGGAGCCGTAACACCGCCTTCGTTGAATATGACATCCATGACTACTCTCCTCTCACCACCAGTTTCGCAGGTCACGGGTAAATCGCCGGAAAATCCAACCCCGTATTTTCCGGTAATCCAAAAAGTGAATTCATATTTTGGATAGCCTGACCTGATGCTCCTTTAACGAGATTATCTATAGCAGATATTATAATAAGCTTACCCGTGTGCTCATCGTATGCCAAACCGATATGGCAGTTGTTTGACCCATAGGTATCCTTTGTACGGGGAAACTGCCCTTCATCCAGTACCTTGACGAAAAATTCTTTGCTGTAAAATTCCCTGTAAGCCTCTCTTACCGTAGATAATGTAACGTCATCTTTTATATCACAATAGATGGTGCTCAAAATTCCTCTTGTCATAGGCACAAGATGAGGTATAAAAGTCACTTTAACATCGTTTCCTGAAAGATAACTTAACTCCTGTTCAATCTCTGGCGTATGCCTGTGATGTGTAACGCCATAGGCCTTTACGCTCTCATTGCATTCTGTGTACAGGTTATTGAGGGTTGGATTATGACCTGCACCAGATACCCCCGATTTAGAATCAATGATTATACCTTCCGCTTTTATAAGCCCGCACCTTAGCCCAGGAGCCAGTCCCAATATCACACTGGTGGGATAGCATCCAGGGTTAGCCACTACGTTGGCCCCTTTCAGCTCTAGCCTGTGTATCTCCGGAAGGCCATATACTCTCTTTATCCGCTGGTCAATAGGAGGAACAGGTCCATACCACTTCTCGTATACAGAAAAGTCATTAAAGCGAAAATCTGCACTTAAATCTATGAGCTTTTTATGCTTTGCTACAACCTCATTGGCCAGTTCATGGGCATGGCCATTGGGCAGCGCCGAGAAAATCACATCGGATTTTTTTATAATGTCTTCTTTATGTAATTCTTCAAATTTCATACCCACATACCCTTTTAAACTGGGATACAGATCGCTGTAGTCTTTATCTTTATAGTTATAAGACGTAACGCTTACGATCTCTACTTCGGGATGCAAAGCCAGTAACCTTATAAGCTCTACCCCTGTATATCCAGAAGCTCCTACGACGCTTGCTTTTATCATATCTACCCCCCTTTCTTTTTTACTTCCTATAAATTGTATAACAATCTCTGTTTCAATACAATAACTTTTGATTTAATATTTATACATAAAATAGACGTCAATACAGGGACAAAGGACATCATTTTCGCATAATTAATAATTATTATGTATAATAATTCATCGTTTATTACATTATACTCGCTAATGAATAAAAATGCAATATTTTTTACCATTAAATTTTGGCTATTGCGTTAATTCAATTTGTATGCTATAATTTCCGTAATTAAAAAATAAAATAATCAGTAAAAAAACCTCTTATCAAGAGTGGCGGAGGGACTGGCCCGATGAAGCCCGGCAACCGGCACGTTGGTGCGACTGGTGCCAATTCCTGCAAAACGATGAGTTTTGAGAGATGAGAGGGGGTACATAGAGTATGCGCCCTCTTCTCATTAGAAGAGGTTTTTTAATGCCTATTTTACAATTATAAGGAGGAATCTGCTCTATGAAATTTGACACACTGGCATTGCACGCAGGGCAAAAACCCGATCCAACTACCGGTTCTCGGAGCGTGCCTATCTATCAGACTACATCGTACGTGTTCAACAGCCCAGAGCACGCAGCAAACCTCTTCGGTTTAAAGGAAGAGGGCAATATATATACAAGAATTATGAATCCAACGGTAGACGTCTTTGAAAAGAGAATAGCCGCTTTGGAGGGCGGTGTAGGAGCTCTTGCTACCTCTTCAGGGATGGCAGCTATCACTCTTTCAATACTCAACATCGCTTCAGCAGGAGACGAAATCGTAGCCTCCACCAACCTGTACGGGGGCACCCACACTCTTCTAGCGAATACATTGCCTAAATTTGGCATTAAAACGGTATTTGTAGACCCAGAAAGACCTGAGGAAGTAAAAAATGCCATAAATGAGCGAACTAAAGCCATATTCGGTGAGATCATCGGCAATCCCAAAACAGATATTTTTGATATAGAAACCTATGCTCAGATCGCCCATGAAAACCACATACCGTTGATAATAGACAATACATTTGCCACCCCTTACTTATGCAGACCTTTTGAATTTGGAGCAGACATAGTCGTGCATTCTGCCACGAAATTTATCGGCGGTCACGGGACTTCTATAGGCGGCGTCATCGTGGATTCAGGCAAATTCAACTGGGATAACGGTAAATTCCCCGAATTGGTAGAACCTGACCCAAGCTATCATGGCTTAAGCTATACCAAGAGCTTTGGCAAAAGCGCTTATATTGTAAAAGCGCGGGTGCATCTTATGAGAGATATAGGAGCGTGTTTGAGCCCATTTAATGCCTTTTTGTTGCTGCAAGGGCTTGAGACGTTATCGTTGAGGATGCAGAGGCATTGTGATAACGCTCAGAAAGTCGCCGAATACCTTTACAAAAGCCCTTATGTAAATTGGGTAAATTACCCAGGATTACCTGACAACAAATACCATAACTTGGCTCAAAAATACATGCCAAAAGGTTGTGGTTCTGTTTTCACTTTTGGAATAAAAGGGGGACTGGAAGCAGGCAAAAAATTTATAAGCAGCGTTAAGCTGTTCTCCCACCTAGCCAACGTAGGTGACGCCAAATCCCTTGTCATACATCCTGCCAGTACAACTCATCAGCAGCTTTCAGAGGAAGAACAACTGGCATCAGGCATTACAGCGGATACGGTAAGGTTATCCATAGGCATAGAAGACATAGACGATATAATCGAAGACCTGGATCAGGCATTAAGAGCATCCCAGGGGTGAAGCCCATGATCGTAAAAAAGAGGTACCTCCACCTCACTAAGGACGAAATTGCTTTTACCACTGAAAGCGGCTACACCTTTGATGAGCTCACAATAGCATATGAGGTATACGGAAAACCTGATATATACAAAAACAACATCGTGCTTGTACTACACGCCTTGTCAGGGGACAGCCATGCTGCTGGCAGGTATTCAGAGGACGACAAAAAACCAGGTTGGTGGGATGGACTCATAGGGCCAGGCAAGTACATTGACACTGAAAAATACTGCGTGATCTGCTCCAACGTCCTGGGAGGATGCCAAGGTACCACAGGCCCATCGTCTATTAACCCTCGAACAGGAAAACCATACGCTTCTGACTTCCCTGAAATCAATATAAGGGATATGGTCAGGGTGCAGAAAATACTGTTGGACTATCTTGGGATATCCCATTTAAAAGCCGTCATAGGTGGTTCTATGGGAGGAATGCAAGCGCTGGAGTGGGCTGTTACTTATCCCACCATGATGGATAAAACCATTGTGATAGCAGCAACCCCTGTGCTGTCTCCATTTAACATAGCTTTTAATTACATTGGAATTACTGCAATATTAAATGATCCTAACTGGAACAACGGTTATTACTACGATAAAAAATTAAAACCTGACAAAGGCCTCTCCCTAGCAAGAATGATAGGAATGATAACCTATAAAAGCGATGAATTGTTTGACATAAGGTTTGGCAGAGAACAAGATCCTCAAGGGAAGTTCCAGTGCGAAAGATACCTGGAACACCACGGCCAATCGTTTCTTAAGCGGTTTGACGCAAACTCTTATATATGCATTTTAAAAGCCATGAATGCCCACGACATCTCAAAACCCTATGGCACGATGAAAAAGGCTCTGCAGAGAATAAAATCCGAATTACTAGTTGTAGGCATTGACACCGATATCATATATCCGCCTAAGTATCTAAAAGAATTTGTAAGCAACCTCAGCCGAGTAGGTGGATGTGCTGTATACTGTGAAATATCCTCAAATCAGGGACATGACTCTTTTCTGGTGGATATAGACCTATTGGGGCCAGCGGTAAAAAACTTTATTGAACAAACAGAGACAGATGAAAAACCCAAAATCGTGGAGCTGTAAAGCTTCACGATTTTTTTAAATTACTTTTTTAAGAAAAAAGTGATATAATATTACTGTAAACAAAATATGGAGGTGGGGAAAATGAAAATTGAAAAAATCAGCGATAACAAGCTAAGGATTTTGATCACCGCCTCAGATTTAAGGGAACGCGATCTGGATATAGAAGACCTCTACCGCGATAACTCGAAAGCCCATTCCCTTTTCTGGGATATAATCTATCAGGCATACCTGGAAGAGAGCTTCGACGTAGATGACTCCAAATTGATAATCGAGGTAGCACCCGTTTCCTCTGATAGCTTTGTGGTAATAGTAACGCGGATACCCAACAACATTATATCCAAAAAGATCATGCGAGAAAATACCGCATTAAAAAACGTGTATTCCTTTGACGCCATAGAGGACTTGATGAATTTATCTCACAGAATATTAGGCCTATTCCGGGGTAGTAGCACCCTTTATAAATACAAAGATAAATATGTGCTCGTGATGTTTGGATACCTAACCAAAAAAGTACAGGCAATTATATCCGAATACGGTCACAAAGAAAATACCTCAGAAGCTTTGCTAAACGAGTACGGCAATAAGATAATTGATAAAAAGGCCATTGAAACCATGTGTCAATATTTCTAAACAAATCATTGACTAAACAGGAAAAATAAAATATTATATAGGTATAAAGGAATAAGGGGGAATACCGTATGAAAAAAGTAAACGTCGATCTTCACTCGATCGATAGGGTTAAAGAATTTGTGGAAATCACGAGCAAATATCCTTTTGAATTGGACCTGATATCAGGCAGATATGTAGTAGATGCCAAATCAATCATGGGCATTTTCAGCTTAAACTTGAGCAAACCCATTGAATTGGTAATTCACAGTGACGACGAAGCGGAAGTAAACAAGTTTATGGATGAAATAAAGGATTACGTAGTCAAATAGTAGTACACAAACTACCAAGCCGCAAACCTCCGTACATACCTCGTGGTTATACGGTGGTTTATGAAGAGCTCATTGCAACAGCCTGCCTTGTAATATATGGCTATTGGAAACCTCCAATAGCCATATATTTTATATACCTATCTCTGCGCCCCATCCTTATCAACGTCCTGCTCTTTTTTCATCTGCTCAACCTTCTTGTCTATGTACTGGTAAAACACCGACCGGCAGTAGACATTTACCAGTAACCCCATAAGGCTCAAGCTGATCAGGAAAAACGGTAAATAGGCCAACAACATGCTAACAATGGCAATGGCTATACATAAAAGCACTATGCCTATATTGTGAGGCAATTTAATCACCGTAAATATAAAAGCGTTTTTATACACATCCCGTATCCTTAACTCATAGGTGACCAGCAGGGGAAATATGTAAACATTCATCAACACAAAGACAAAAGCGATCATCAAGACTAAGTATCGCGCCACAACTCCTATAGTAGCCAATGGGACAGAAGAATAAAATTTGAAGTTAACATAGAGCACCAGTCCAACGGCGGCATTTATCAAAGAAACAGCAAAACTCTCCTTTAAATTCTTTAATGCTCCATCTTTAAAATCGCTCCACACCCATACCGGCCTACCCAAAGAGTAGTTTCTTAACACATAATTAAAACCAGCTAAAGCCGGTCCAATCGTGACAACAGGTATACTAAAGACGACCAGCAACAAGTTAAGCTGCACTAGTTTCCAGAAATGGTTTCTAAGCACATCAAAAAAACGAGCAGCTCCCCCCTTGGGTATATCTTCTTCTTTTAAATCAGGCCTGTGTTCATTTCCGTAATACCACCTGTTAAAAAAACCACCTAACATGATCCCCTGTCAGCCTCCTTTTGATAAATTCGCCCTTTAATAGTGCCGTTATAATATCTGGGCAATATATCAAATACACCCTCTTTTAAACAAAACTCCACATCCCTCTGATACCCGATGCTTATAAGGTAATTATAGTGATAACAATTCCGCAACAGGCGGTGCAAATCATGGCTACTCCCTTGATACAAAAGCACGCTGGCATAAGAAAGATCATCCAGCTGTGCTCCTGGCAAGCGCGATATAACGGCTCCCGCCGTCACGATGTCCTCCAGAGAAAACTTTCGCGTGGTTTTATCTTCCGTCCCCGCACACAGAATGATGACATCGGCATTAATGCCTTCTAAATAACGTGCAACAGCCTTTACATTGAGCATGCTGCATATGATAATTTCCTTAGCAGAAGATGCCTTTTTAATAGCTTTCGTGCCGTTAGTAGTCGTAAGTATTATGGTCTTATCTGCTACTACTTCATGGGTGTATTCCAAAGGAGAGTTGGAAAGGTCAAAACCCTCAATTAAAACGCCATTTCTTTCCCCGCCCAGTAAATACGCGTCCCTATCCAGCTTCTGGGCCAGCGACAACGCTTCTTCAACCTCCGAAACAGGTATAACCTCCTTGCATCCGTTGTTAATAGCCGTAACAATGGTGCTGGTAGCCCTCAGCGTATCTATCACCACGGCAATTTTATCAGAAAAATCCCTTGAAGTAGCACTTTCCAACGTGGCATATGTATCAATTCTCATACTTCACACCTTCTAAACTACAGTATAAATGTACAGTTTTTAATTATACCATAAAATCATCCGCTCGCAAACGTAAACAGCTACAAATTTCAAAATTCCTGGTCACTTATACAAATATATGCTATAATTAATCCAAGCGGCAGAAAAGCGAGGGGATATAATATGAATTTCCAGTTCGCTACAACCGCGCTGATGGTAATTTTTTTGATTGAAACCGGTTGGTGGATTGTCTGGATGGCAATAGCGTTAACCCGCAAGATTTACGCCAATTTTTACTTCATGCTGGCATCGTTTTTAGCCTGGGGCTTTGCAGACATCATGGCGCTAAAAGGCCTAAGCCGTTTAGAAAACGCGTATGCGGTAATTTGTGTAGTTTTGATCATTGTACCGTTTATATTGCTTCCAGGTATGGTTTCAATAATAGCAGAATACCAAAGAGGCGTTTTATTCAGATTCGGAAAGCTCAGCGGATTATTGCAGCCTGGACTTAACGTCATTTTCCCTTTTGGAATCGACAGGGTATGGAAAATCGATTTAAGGACCTTAACAATCGATGTGGCAAAGCAGGAGGTCATCACAAAGGACAACGTCCCCATTATGGTAGATGCTGTGGTGTACTTCAATGTTTCCAACCCCATCCTGGCAACAACACAGGTGGTAAACTATACCCAGAGCACCACTTTGCTCGCCCAAACTATACTCAGGTCCGTTTTAGGCCAGCATGAACTCGACGAAATGCTCACAAAGAGGGCCGAACTCAACGAGAAACTGCGAGAACTGCTGGATAAAGACACTGACCCTTGGGGGATTAAAGTAACCGCGGTAGAGATAAAGAGCGTGGAGCTCCCTGACACCATGAAAAGGGCTATGGCTAAACAAGCTGAAGCAGAGAGGGAAAGGAGAGCCAAAATCATTTCAGCAGACGGCGAATACCAGGCAGCGCAAAAGTTATTACAAGCAGCGCAGCTTATCTCTGAAGAACCCGCTGCACTGCAATTGAGGTATTTGCAAACGTTGCCGGAGATCGCTGCTGAAAAAAACTCCACAATACTGTTCCCATTGCCCATCGAACTGCTAAAGGCGTTTTCTAATTTAAATAAAAACTAAATCTGCCGCTTTCCCACCGCCTTAACTGGTGGTGGGTTTAATTTTGCCTTGATTGTACCCATGGATTGTTATATAATTTAGCTTAAATACTATTACAGAAAAATCAAAAAATCAGGAGGTTGCTACAATGGACAAATGTTTGGACATAATTGAGCTCCTCTACGAAAACAGCAGGCTCACCGACGAACAAATCGCCGCAATGACAGGACTAGATCTTAGCGAAGTGAAGGATATAATTAAAAAACTGGAAGATGACAAGGTGCTTTTAAAATACAGAGCACTGGTTAACTGGGAAAAAACGCAAAAAGACGTAGTTCACGCCTTAATAGAAGTAAGGGTCACACCGCAACAGGGACATGGCTTTAACGCCATAGCTGAAAGAATATGCCAGTTTGATGAAGTGACATCGGTGTCACTGGTATCAGGGGGATACGACCTGGCAGTAGAAGTAGAGGGAAAAACGATGAAAGAGATCGCTTTGTTTGTAGCAGAACGCTTGGCTCCTTTAGACGGCGTATTGAGTACAGCAACCCATTTTATACTGAAAAAATACAAGCAAGAGGGTGTTCTCTTCACCGATGGACCTGAAGACCAGAGATTGGTGGTAACACCATGAACACCGACAAGTACATATCAGACGTGGTAAAAAATATTCCACCTTCCGGAATTCGAAAGTTTTTTGATCTGGTGATAAATGCTAAAGACATAATATCATTAGGCGTAGGTGAACCAGATTTCACAACCCCATGGCTGATCAGGAAAGAAGGCATTGAATCCCTCGATAGCGGCAAGACTACTTACACCTCTAATTTAGGGCTCATAGAGCTGCGGATTGCCATATCTCAATTTCTAAAAAACCACTACCAACTAGATTACGATCCTGACACAGAGATAATGATCACCGTAGGCGCCAGTGAGGCTATAGATCTGGCGTTGAGATGCCTGCTCAACGATGGCGATGAAGTTCTCATACCAGAACCCAGTTACGTTTCTTATGCCCCGTGCGTTGCCCTTACAAGAGGTGTCCCCGTATACGTACCTACCGACGACAAAAACGATTTTATAATAACTCCTGACGACATTAAAGCGAAAATAACCTCAAGAACAAAAGCGCTAATACTTCCATACCCCAACAACCCCACAGGCGCCATAATGAAAAAAGACGACCTGGAAAAAATAATCGATGTGATCGTTCAAAACGACATCATAGTTATATCAGACGAAATATACAGTGAGCTCACATACGATGGAAACCACGTAAGCATAGCTTCACTGCCGGGCATGAAAGAACGAACGATAGTCATCAATGGCTTTTCAAAAGCTTTTGCCATGACAGGCTGGAGGCTGGGTTACATCGCTGCTGCACATGGATTTATAGAGGCTATGAACAAGATCCATCAGTACACCACCATATGCGCTCCTATAATGGCGCAATTGGCCGCTATAGAGGGTCTCAAAAAATGCGAGAGCGACATAGTGAAAATGCGCAATACTTACGACCTTAGGCGAAAGCTGATTGTAAAAGAATTTAGAGAAATGGGCTTGGATTGCTTTGAGCCCAAGGGGGCTTTTTATATCTTCCCTTCTATTAAGAAAACAGGTCTTTCCTCTGAAGAATTCTGTCATCGCCTTTTAAGAGAACAAAAAATTGCGGTAGTACCCGGCAACGCTTTTGGCCCCAGCGGCGAAGGATTTATAAGGGTTTCATATGCTTATTCTATTGATAAAATAACCAGGGCTACAGAGCGGATAAAAAATTTTGTATCAAAGCTGATTTAGAGGGTAGAGGTACTCCCTCACCCTCTAAATTATTTTATCAACTGTTTTTTCAGCTTGTCCAAAGCCCTCTCTTTTAACCTTACGACGCTCATGTAGTGTTTTTTATAACTTTTCGCGATTTCACTTAACGTT
Source organism: Caldanaerobius polysaccharolyticus DSM 13641 (assembly GCF_000427425.1). Taxonomy (NCBI): domain Bacteria; kingdom Bacillati; phylum Bacillota; class Clostridia; order Thermoanaerobacterales; family Thermoanaerobacteraceae; genus Caldanaerobius; species Caldanaerobius polysaccharolyticus. The sequence continues at coordinate 214,941 of NZ_KE386494.1, forward strand.
TCTCCTTTAAAATAGTAACGTATTATGACGTCTCTCTGCTTAGGGCTTAAAGTCATCAAAGCCTTCTTAAGATCAGCGATTTCCATGGCTTCAAACATCTCTGTCTCTTTTTCATCAGAAGATGATACCAAGCCTTCTATAAGAGGCAGGCTCTCTTTGCCCTTTCGCAGCTGGTTCAGAATATAGTACTTAAGCCTTGTCTTGAAATACGCCAGAAAAGGTCCTCTTTGTACTTCATAGTCTTTTACGCACTCAAGCAACATCACGTACCCGTCTTGTATTAGATCTTCAACCTCATAGCGATTGTATCTACAGGCACAAGACACAATAAGGGGCTTTAACCTCTGCGCCAGCACCTCAACGGCTTTTTTGTCGCCTTCTTTTCCTTTAATCGCCAGTTCATCGATGTAATCCATCGCGAAACTCCTTCGGGCCCTTTCAGATTTCCCGGGATAACTATATATTATATTATAAGTGTTATTAGAACAAATGTTCGGTTTTTAAAAACAAAGCAAATATATTAATTTATTTTTCTTCCTACCAACAAAAAACACTGCTTTTTTTAAAAACCCCGAATCCCATTTCTTTAGATTTAAAAAATAATAAAAAAAGGGCAAAAGCCCTTTTTTAACAACCTAACACCTGACGCCTAAGAATATCGGCTTTGTCCGTCTTCTCCCATGGGAGATCTAGATCAGTGCGCCCAAAAGGCCCGTATACTGAAATCTGCCTGTAAATAGGCCTTCTGAGGTCAAATGCTTTGATGATCGCGGCAGGCCTTAAATCAAAATTCTCTTTTATCAAGTCGACTAAGCGCTCATCACTCACTTTCCCTGTTCCAAAAGTATCTACCGAGATAGAAATAGGACGGGCAACGCCTATAGCGTATGCCAACTCCACCTCGCACTTATCAGCAAGCCCCGCAGCTACGATGTTTTTAGCCACATACCTGGCCGCAAAAGCGCCAGAACGATCTACCTTTGTAGGATCTTTTCCAGAAAATGCTCCTCCTCCATGTCTTGCAAAACCGCCATATGTATCCACTATAATTTTCCTTCCTGTCAAACCTGTATCGCCATGGGGCCCTCCAATTACAAATCTTCCCGTGGGGTTGATGAAATACCGGGTATTTTCATCCAATAATTCCGGCGGAATCACCGCTTTAATCACGTGCTGGATAATATCCCTTTCAATCGTATCGTGATCTACTTCCGGTGCATGTTGAGTTGACACCACCACCGCATCCACCCTGGTGGGCTTACCGTCATTGTACTCTACAGTTACCTGGGTCTTGCCGTCAGGCCTCAAATAGCCCAACTCTCCGCTCTTCCTCACATCTGCCAGTTTCTTAGCCAGCTTTTGTGCCAACATTATAGGCATAGGCATCAGCTCAGGGGTTTCATTGCACGCGTAGCCAAACATCATGCCCTGATCTCCTGCCCCTATCATGCTCAACTCTTTATCTTCATCAATCCCTTTTTTCAACTCTAAAGACTGGTTAACTCCAATAGCAATATCCGACGATTGCTCTTTTATAGATGTAATAACAGCACAGGTTTCTGCATCAAAACCGAACTTAGCCCTGGTATAGCCTATATCTGCAATAACCTCTCTCACTATACGGGGTATATCCACATAACAAGATGTGGTTATCTCACCCATGACAAGAACCATACCTGTAGTTGCAACCGTCTCGCAAGCAACCTTTGCGTCGGGATCATTAGCTATTATCTCATCTAGAATAGCATCGGATATCTGATCGCATATCTTGTCAGGATGACCTTCAGTTACAGCTTCCGAAGTAAAAAACGATCTTGCCATTTGTCTTTATACACCACCTTTATCTTTATTTATCGCATTAGATCGACTTATAGTATAACATATTTATATAAGTATGTCTACTTGGATAGAAATTTTTATATTGACAAAGCCGCTTATCCGTGTTATTATATAAGTCGTGAATACGGAGGGATACCCAAGTGGCTAAAGGGGGCAGACTGTAAATCTGTTGGCTTGGCCTTCGATGGTTCGAATCCATCTCCCTCCACTGCGTAAAGGCTGAAAAAGCCTGTTTTTTTATGCCCTTTTTACATCTGAATAAAAATAAAAAAGCTGGCAATAGGGCTCGAACCTACAACCTGCTGATTACAAGTCAGCTGCTCTACCATTGAGCTATGCCAGCATACTACAGTGACCCCGACGGGATTCGAACCCATGTTACCGCCGTGAAAGGGCGATGTCTTAACCACTTGACCACGGGGCCTTATTTATTCAATTTAAAATCGGGGCGGAGGGATTTGAACCCCCGACCTCATGGTCCCAAACCACGCGCGCTCCCATCTGCGCCACGCCCCGAGCAGCACTATATATTTTACTAAATAAACATATAAATTTCAACTGTAATATTCAACTGAAATTAACTATTTTCCTCATGTTTTTGCCTTTTTTCTCTTAATATCTCTCTATAACTGTTATTTTCTCTTTATTTTGTATATACCATTTTGTAACTCAAATGTAATACCATTGTAACATACAGCTATCGTTTATATTGTACAATAAATGCGTCCACATCGTGATCATTTTTGTCTAAATTAGGAGGTATTGTTATGAAAAAATTCATCCTAAAGTCACTCCTGCTGGTTATGGCATCATTAATGTTTACTGTAAACTTAAAACCGGCGTTTGGCTATAGCGCACTGGACACAAGAGTACAGACCGAAATCGTAACAGAAGGCGTTACGCGGCAATACATAACAAAATATACCACAGCGGGATGGCTATACCTCAGCGTGCTAAAAGTAGACCTGCACAACCCTTACATAACCCTCAATGCAATTTTTAATGATAACAAATTATCAACTAAAAAAACAGTGCTACAAATGGCTACCACATCAGGTGCCCTAGCCGCCGTAAACGGGAATTTCTTTGATCCAGCTTCCAGCAACGTCCCTTCCCAACCCATAGGGGTTATTATAAGCGACAACCGCATAATATCGTACTCTGATCCTGGTAAAGATTTTGCAACCTTCAGCCTTACATCTGATAAAATTCCCGATATTTCCCTCTGGAATGCCGTAGGTTTGAAAGTTGTAGCCCCTGATGGCACTAGTGCGCCTATAGACCGCGTCAACAAATTCAGTGATTTCAACAATATCACCTTATACGACAGGATGTGGAGGGACACCACTTACGGAGTATCTAAAGGATTTCCAGGAATGGTAGAAGTTATAGTAGATCAAGACAACACTGTCGTAGAAGTAAGGGACAGACAACCCCCTGCCAACATACCTGTAGGAGGATATGTACTGGCTTCTTCCAATGCAGATAAGAGGAATTTTCTGCTAAAGTTAAAGCCCGGCGATGGGGTTAAAATTCAAGCATCCCCTCTATTAGAAAATTTGAAGACAGCTTTAGGCGGAGGTTCTATGCTGGTAAAAGAGGGCAAGGTACTCCCGCCACCATCTAACAAAAACGCTTTTCCATCCTACAATTCTCAGGCAGCCAGGACAGCTATAGGTTATACCCAGGACAAGCGTTACATCATCCTGCTGGTCGTAGACAAGAGTAAGCCCAACTCTATAGGCCTGACGTATAATGAACTGGCACAGGAGATGAAATCTCTGGGGGCATATAATGCCATGAGTTTTGACGGCGGAGGATCTTCTTCCATGGTAGCAAGGCCTTACGGCGATACTGAATTAATAACTGTAGCCAATGGAAGTCAGGGAAATTGGACAAGACCTGTAGTAAGCGGTCTTGGGATATTCAGCACGGCACCCTCAAGTGGCGTGGCAAAACTGGTGTTAAAAGCAGATGATTACAACACATACCCCGGCGTGCCAAGGACTATAAAGGTAGTCGCATTGGATTCCCATGAAAACCCTGTAAACATCGATACATCCAAAATAACATTTAATGTACAAGGCTCTACAGGAACTATGGACGGCAATGTGTTTACGCCTGACTCCCCAGGCGTTGCGGTGATATCAGCGGTTTACGAAAACATATCTAGCAGTATTTCCATAAACGTCCTTGAAGATGTGGCAGAATTAAAAGCATCTTCAATCGTGGCAAACCCAGGTCAGAAAAAAGATGTAGTTATATACGCAAAAGACAGCAGAGGAAAAAGAGCGCAATTGACCTTAAAAGACGTTAATTACAAAATCTACGGCGACGTAGGTACTGTCGACGGTATTGCGTTTATAGCGGGCAAATACAACAGAACAGGTGCTATTTCTGTAGAATTCATGGGATACAGGTTAAACATACCCGTCAAAGTAGGTACAGGTTCCCAATTCGACTCAAGCCAGTTGCCTCAGGCTACTAATTTTATAGACATAGACAAAGGCAATCGAGAGATAACAGATCCGGACCTCAAAATAGCTGTCATAGGTCAAACAAAAGTAAAAACCTTATTTGACCTATTGATGTTAAGGAATTTCATAGAGGAAGCCAATAAAAACAATACGCTGGTCGTAGCCATGGGGGATAATGAAAGCAATTTGTTAAAAGAATTGAACATAACTCCTATCGTCACCACAAACAAAGGCTCATATACATACGGAAATTCTACTTTTATAGTTCTGAACACCTCCAAAGGCGGCATCAAAGACACAGATCCTGCCCAATGGCCATGGTTTAAAGATCAGCTTCAAAAGGTTAAGACCGACAACGTATTCATAGTACTGCCCACCAACGTATGGGGAACAGGTGGCTTCAAAGATCCGGAAGAATCTCGATTATTTGAAGACGTATTGATGAACATAAAAAACAGCGGCAAAAATGTCTGGATACTTCAAAACGGCTATGATAGGGTATACACCACTGTCAACGACGGAATAAGGTACATATCCACCAACGGTTTATCTAACAGCTCTCTGAAAAACATTCACGGCAATGTATACATCAACATCTACGTAAAAGGAAACGTCATCTCCTACACCGTAAACCCCATATTTAAATAGCGCCAATATAAAAGTGTACTTAAAGTTTTTAAATCCTTTAAGTACACTTTTTATTCGTCTGGAATATATTTATTAATAAATGAAATAGATGAGGAGATGAGAAAATGGCCTATACATCCCACATCGATGAGAGAATAAATCACACTCATCCCCAAGCCATTAACTTTTTAGCTAAAATGCTCCAGCGCCTTTTTATAGGATATAACGACGTATTTCTGTGCATCGGAACCGATAAATACATAGGAGACGCATTAGGTCCCCTGGTCGGAGACAAACTTACAAAGATGCACCGCGATCTCATGGTCTACGGCACGTTAAAAGAACCGGTTCACGCTGTCAACATAGTAAAAACGCTCCACCTTGTTAGGAAAAAACACCCTCAATCCCGTATTGTGGCTATAGATGCATGTCTTGGGGAACCATCCAGTATAGGTGACATATGTATAAAGGATCAGCCATTGTTTCCGGGAAAAGGGGTTGGGAAAAACCTCCCCCCTGTAGGTGAAATTTCCATCGTGGGCATTGTGGACGTATATGATGATATGTACTCATTGCGCAATACCCGGCTTAACCTGGTCATGGATATGGCTGACGTAATATCTAAAAGTATATATTCAGCATTACATAGCCTTTAACGCAGACATAATCTCTGACAAATTTTTATTCTGCACATTTATATCGTTTATCTGTTCATATATTTCATTTACATTTTTTCTGTTGTTTTCGTTTACAGCGTTAAGCATTTCCTGGATTTGCTCAGAAGCAGCCAACAGCTCCTGTACCTGCGCAGAAATCTCTTCTGAAACAGCCATAACCTGTTCCACTCCCTGCTGGGATTTTCTCACACTGTCTACATTTTCCGCAGATATTTCTTCCACACTGGCTACCATTGAAGTTATGGTATCGAAAATCTCCATTATCCTCTTAAAAAGGCCGTTTACAGCGTATACCTTTTCCACTGCTGACTTGGATTTGGATAGATTATCCCTTATTTTCGCCGACGCTCTATAAGCGTACTCCATTACGTCTTTTACAATAGCATTGATGTTGTCGGCATTTTCTGCCGATTGACTGGCAAGCTTTCTGATTTCCGTAGCCACCACAGCAAATCCCTTTCCATGAGCTCCAGCTCTGGCCGCTTCGATAGAAGCATTTAAAGCCAAAAGGTTTGTCTGCGAAGAAATCGACTGTATGACGTTGAGGATCTCTCCAATCTGTTGAATTTTGGAATTTAATGTGGCTATCTCTTCTGAACTGGAATCAATTTCCTGCATAATAAAATTAAGGCTTTGCACTGTATCAGCTACACTCTTGCTGCTCTCTTTTACCCTATGGGACATTTCTTTGATCTCATTCACCGCTTCAGAAACGCTCTCTTTTAAGGCGTCAGAAGAAGAAACCAGCTGATCGTTTACCGTAGACACAGTGGATATAGCTTGTACCACTTCACTAACCCCACTGGTAATCTGCTTCACACCGTCTACCAGTGAATTAAGTGAATCCGTAGCCTCTTTGAGGCTTATAGTGTTGTTCTTAGACATCTCCTGAATGTTACTGGATTTAGAGGAAACGCTCTTTGCACTGCGCTCTATGCTTTCAACGTTCTCGTGGATATTCTTTACAAAAATATTCAATTTTACCAAAAGCCTTATACCACCTATAAGGCTCAACAGTACTGCCGCTATCCCTATTACCAGCGAAAAACTCTTGACCCTCTGATAATTGGCTATCATGCTATTAAACCGATCGGTATAGTATTTCGTGAAACTTATATTAAACTGCGTCAGTATATCCGACAAGGTCTTAGAATCCACCATAATACTGCCTATCAGACTAGCGTCTTTATCGGGGTTATTGGACAGTTTTTTAGCGTTATTCAACACGTTCTTGCTGGTCTCCAACAACGAATTCATCTTCGAACTGAAGTCATTGTAATAAGCAGTACCTTTAGCTTCTTCCAGCGTATCCTTAAAATCCTTTAGCTGGCTATCTATATTAGAAGCATCGTATTGCAAAGTCTGAGCCGTATAATTGCCAGATAGATAATTACTCAAATTATCGTTAAAGGATGAAACCTCAACCGCCAGCATATTAAATTTTACAATCTGGCTGGAGACCATATTCTTGGTGTGGCTTAAGTTTTCCATATTCATCATTACGTTGATATATGTGAAAAGTGAAAGAAATAAAATGATGGTGAAAAATAATACAAACAACAGTATAATTTCTCGCCTCAACGTAAAGCTCAAAGATAAGTTAAACCCTTGTTTTTTCAAATTAAACCTCCCCTTTTTATGTATTTAAGCGGCTTGCGCCGCTTAATCACTTTCTTCTCTTTTTTGCTTTCGCACTGGTATCTCTTTCAATCAACTGATAAGGCAAGTTCACAGAGATCTCGTCCAATTTTTCACCATTCAATTTCTTTATAAGCATTCGGGCAGCCACCGCACCTATATCGTATATAGGCTGCCTGATCGTGGTAAGCGCCGGCCTTATTATCGAAGCAAAAGGTATATCGTCAAAGCCGACTACAGAGATATCCTGAGGTATCTTATAACCCCTATCCAGAATACAATTTACAGCACCTATAGCCATGATGTCATTGGCCGCAAACACCGCCGTTATATCCTTGTGAACATCGAGAATATCTCCCATGGCTTCATAACCGCTCTTTATGCCGATCTTAGACACACGCACCAGTTCCTGTCTAAAATCTATTCCGGCATCATAAAGAGCCTGTTTATATCCTTCAAACCTTTTCATCCCTAATATCTCATCAGACAGCGGACCGCCGATATAAGCGATTTTCTCATGGCCTAGCTCTATGAGGTAATTGGTAGCATCATAAGCTGCGTTATAATTATCTATGCTGACATAAGGGATATCCATGCCCTCAATGTGCCTGTTTACAAAAACCGACTTTACATCATTCTCTTTAAACCACCTGACGTGTTCCTCCGTGAGGTTTGTGGTCATAAATATGATTCCGTCTACCTGTTTCTCTGTCAACAGATTGAGGTACTCCATCTCCTTTTTGAGCTCGCCGTAAGTATTGCAAAGCAATATGCTGTAATTGTACATGTTGGAAATCTCTTCGGTACCCTTAACCAACTCTGAGTAATAGGCGTTAGATATATCAGGCACGATAATTCCTATGATATTCGTCTTCCTCAAGACGAGACCCCTAGCCAACAGGTTAGGCCTATAACCTGTCTCCCTTATGGCCTCAAGTACCCTTTGCCTTATCTCAGGAGAAACGGGTTTGGAATTATTCAAAACCCTGGACACAGTTGAAATAGAAACACCAGAACGCTTAGCCACATCTTTAATAGTGACTTTTATTTTCAATCACCTCACTTATAAATATCGTATTGCCATAAAAAAACTTAAGAGCAATCTATAAAATTTTTACACACAACTATTATAGGAAAAATTTTTCCCACTGTCAACATTTAATTTTTCCTCTTTTCCTCTTCTTTTGCCAACTTGTATTCAATGGAATCTACCAATGCATCCCAACTGGCCTGAATTATATTTGTAGAAACGCCCATGGTACTCCAGCGCTCTTCTCCGTCCCCGCTCTCTATTAAAACCCTTACCTTTGCAGCAGTAGCTCCGTCGCTGTTCAATACCCTTACCTTATAGTCCGTCAGCACTACCGTCTTCAGCACAGGGTAAAAGTACTCCAGAGCCCTTCTAAGCGCTGCATCTAGAGCGTTTACAGGTCCATTGCCCTCAGCGGCAGTGACCTCTTCTACACCATCCACCGCTACCTTAACCATAGCTGTGGCGCTTGTATTTAAATCCCACGGTATCTGATCGATAACCTTAAAGTACCTGATGTCAAAGTGTTTTTTAAATTTCCCCAAAATCTTTTTAACGATCAGGTAAAACGATCCCTCTGCTCCTTCAAACTGATAACCTTCGTATTCCATTTTCTTTAATTCATCTATTATCCTTCTGGTCTCTGGGGAGTCCTTGGTTAACGTGGGCTCTATTTCTTTTATCTTGGAAAGTATTGTGCTCTTGCCCGACACCTCAGACATAAGGATACGCCTTTCATTGCCCACTGCCTCAGGATCGATGTGTTCATATGTCCTGGAATTCTTCAGCACTGCATCTATATGCATGCCGCCTTTATGCGCAAATGCGCTATCCCCGACGTACGGCATCCTGTTATCGTGCTGCAAGTTGGCTACTTCGCTTATAAACTTTGAAACAGATGTAAGCATTTTAATATTATCCTCAGGTATACATTTATATCCCATCTTCAATTGAAGAGCAGGAATTATAGAGCACAAATTGGCATTCCCGATCCTCTCGCCATAACCGTTGATACATCCCTGGACCATCGAAGCACCGGCTTTAACAGCTGCAATAGAGTTGGCAACAGCTAATTCAGAATCGTTATGGGCATGGATGCCTATAGCCACGGGAATGCTGTTTACAACCTCCCGAACAATTTCGCGCACTTCATCGGGAAAACTGCCGCCGTTGGTATCGCAGAGCACTACCCATTTAGCGCCTGCATCTGCCGCTACCTTTAAAGATTTTATCGCATACTCCTTGTTGGCTTTATAACCGTCAAAGAAATGCTCAGCGTCAAATATGACTTCATATCCCTTTGAGGCAAAAAACGATACAGTCTCGTATATCATATTTAAATTTTCTTCAAGAGAAGACCTTAAAACGTCTGTGACGTGCAGGTCCCAACTTTTCCCGAATATACATATCGTATCTACCTCTGCTTGCAGTAGCGCCTGCACATTGGCGTCCTGATCTACCTTTATTCCTGGTCTCCTGGTGCTGCCAAAGGCGACAATTCTAGCATTTTTTAACTTTATCTCCTTCAGCCTTTTAAAAAAATTAGCATCTTTAGGGTTAGACCCCGGATTTCCTGCTTCTATAAAGCTTATACCAAATTCATCCAATTTTTTGACGATTTTCAACTTGTCTTCCACAGAATAGGAAATACCCTCAGCTTGCGCGCCATCCCTTAGTACAGAATCATATATATATATCACTGCGATATTCCCCCTTTTGCAAAATATTAGAATATTGCTTATATTTTATTGCCAACGCCATGTTTTGTCAACACATTTGTCTCCTTTACCAATCAATCCTAAGCCCTTTAGGATAATGGTTCTTAAAAATTCCCCCAGCAACCTTTCCCCAGCCCAAAGCAAAACCGTCAACGCACACCAGTAACCATCCTTTTTCTCTGGCCATATCCCCCGACAATTCTATTGGCTGTCCCCGTAGGTAATTCATAACTGCCTCTCCATCGGATTCTAGGTCAACATACCGCAGGACGTCATTAAAACGCAACGATAAAGCCATAGCGTGGGAAGGCTCAAATCTGCCCTTCTTCAACTGCCCAAGGTGCCAGCCATAGCGCAATACCTTCAAATTTCTAAGATCAGGTAAAAGGTCTGGCACCTGGTATACATCATCCCCTATTGTCACTATTCTACCATCGTCAAAAGGCTTCGCCATGGTTTCCCGGCAAAAATCGTAGAAAAACTGCAACCTAGCATCACCTGTTTTTAACATTCTACTGTTGCTCTTGTTACCTGTATATCTTATATCATCACTTTCCAGTTTCTTTAAAATCGCTATAAAGTGCCCTTCTCCTCTTATTCTGTGGGGCCACAACCTCATACACTTGGCCAATTGGGGATTGCCATCGCCCCAATCAGGCCTGCCTCTTGAAAACAACCTGCTAACAGGCACATCTATCAGCTCAAAATCAGGTCGTCTTTTAAGAAACTGAGATATCACCTGTTCGTTTTCCTCAGGCGAAAAGGTGCACGTAGAATAACTCATAAGCCCTCCCGGTTTTAGCAGGTCTGCAGCAACCTCCAGTATCCTGATTTGTGTCCTCGAGCAGGATCTAACCATACCCTCAGACCAGGAGTAACAGACCTCCGGATCCTTTCTGAACATCCCTTCACCAGAACACGGTGCGTCCACTACGATTTTATCAAAAAAGTTTTTAAATGAATGTAAAAGACTATCCGGAGAATTGTTTAACACCACAGCGTTTTTAATCCCTAACCTTTCAATGTTTTCAACCAGCGCCCTGGCCCTCAGCGGATTTATCTCATTAGCTACCAACAATCCCTTTTCCCCTATTTTATTCGCTATATGGGTAGCTTTACCTCCAGGTGCGGCACTAATATCCAACACAACCTCTCCAGGCTGTGGAGACAGTGCCTCTACCACCGCCATAGCGCTGGGTTCTTGAACATAATAAAGCCCTGCAGCGTGGTAAGGATGTTTGCCGGGTTTTATACCTTTTTCATAGTAAAAACCGGTTGGACACCATGGCACCCTTTGAAGCTCATGGGGAAATATTCTTGCAAAATCCTCTACAGCCACCTTGGAGGTGTTAACCCTTAGCCCGTAACACCTTTCGCTGTAATAGCTTTGTATAAAATCATTGTACTCATTCCCTAAAAGTTCTTTCATTCTCTTAAGGTAAGCATCAGGTAAAATCAAGCGCTACACCACTTTCTCTATAAAAATCAAGTAAATAGCTCAATTACATCTAATTATATCACAACTTTCTTTTCACAAGGCGTCTCTCGATATACACTTATACTGCCATTACTGGAAATCGCCTTGATGTTCACGCTAGATTGCGCCAATTCATAATCTTTGCTCTTATATTTAAAGCTATTCTTTCCTGAGTAATTTATATTGCCTAAAGCCACTGTAACCCGCCCATTACAGGTAGAAAGCCCTATTTCATAAGCCCTGTCGTCACCATCTAAAATGCCAAGGCTTATACTGCCATTAGAATTGGTAAGCTCTATGCGTCCGTTGCGCTTTTGCATCATTTTTAAACTAACAAGCCCAATACTCCCATTAGACGTGATAAAGTTTACGTCCCCTATTTCACTACTGGTGCACTCTATTTTACCGTTAGATTTCATCACAAGGACACTCGATGCGTAAAGGGTATCAAGAGATACTTTGGCATTGGATGTCTTGCATTTTACTTCATCAGATCTTGCATCTACGACTTCTATCCTTCCATTGCTGGATTCTGCGGTTAATTCTAAACAAGTAAGTTTTTCTATACATATTTTCCCGTTGGACGTCCTTAAATGGACCTTTTTGTAGTCCTTATGAGGAAGCCACAAAATAATGTTTAAGTACTTTGTCATGTCTTTATCATAACCTACTGAAAAGTAAGGATCTTTCTCTGAGTTCAACATATCGACTATTTTAATGCCTGTTAAATCACCGTCAACTTCTGTATAAAAGTCCGACCTTACACCCCAATTCAGCTGCGCTCTTAATTCATCCCCGCCGTATACCCGTAACTCTATTTTACCGTTTAATCCATTGACATCTATACTTAAACCCTCAGGTATGTTAGCCCAGGACTTCGTCGTACTTAATTCGCGAACCATACCGTTAAAAGGCGATATATCAAACAACTTGATACCAGTTCCGCTTAAGAATTTCTCTATAAACCGCTCGGCGAGACTAGCCGCTTTTTCCCCTATGCTTTCACCAATGCTCCCTATTTTCTCTCCAAAATCCTCGCCCCACCTGTTCAATTGCTCGATTTTTTCTTCAAAGCTCTCTCCTCTTTTTGTCTTTTTATCTTCTCCCAGGGCCTGTAGCAAAAGCATCGCCTCTTTGCTGTTTATTTTCCCTTCTTCCAGCATTTTTAAAATCATCATCTTTTCCTCATCCATCCACTTTACCTCCCATCATTTAACAATTTAATCGCCTCACTGGCCGAAATCTCTCCTCTGTCCAGTTTAGCCAGTATCCCCATTTTTCTATTGAAGTCGTCAGCAGGCGTGTAAGCTGTGTCGTCTAGCCCAAGTGCTGATATCACATTCTCTAACCTGTTTTTAACCGTGGGATATGAAATGCCCAGTTCTTTTTCCACATCCTTTATATTACCTCTGCATTTGATAAAAACCTCTAGAAACTCCTTTTGTTCTCTGGTCAGGTGACAAAATCGGCAGAGTTCAAATTGTCCTTTGATGTCTATATCGCATTGAGGGCAGTGCAAGTGGGTTACTTCCAGTCTTTCACCGCATATAGGGCAGAGACCCAGCACTTCCTTCTTCAAATACAACACCTCTTCCCCATATTTATTAATATTTTTATTTTCTGAATACATTATAGTTTTGTTTGTAAATAATGTCAACTCACGTATTAAAATATTTAATATGTACATTAAAATAATTTATACATCCAATAAGCGTAAAAAAAGAGCCTTGCGGCTCTCATTCTTTCAGCTTTTGTTTCATCCTGTCGTACTCCTCATCAGTCAGCTCTCCCCGAGCGTAACGCTCCTTAAGTATGTCCAAGGGATCGCTTTTTCTACTTAACCTATTACCGTCGTAGTCGTAGTAGGACCTTCCACCCTGTAAAAGCCTCACAAGCAAGTAAACCACCAGTATCACTATAAGCACGTAAAATATCATCATTATTAATCCTCCCAGGCCGAACATGTGCATATATCCCCACCAGCCATCGCCGCTCCACCAGTTATTCCACATCATATCACTCACCACCTTTAATCTGCAACAACTCTAATTTACCCAAAGCATCCTCAACCATTCCGTTTACGTCCAGCACCTTCTCCGCTTTTTCCACATCGTCCAACCTGGGCCTTATCAGAGGATGTTTTGGTACAAATACAGTACAGCAGTCCTCGTAAGGCAACACCGATATGTCATAGGTGCCTATCTTTCTGGCTAGCGCTATTATCTCTTGCTTATCCATCCCTATGAGCGGCCTGAATACAGGTAAATCCGTTACAGCATTCGTGACGTACATGGCTTCAATGGTCTGACTAGCAACTTGCCCGATGCTCTCACCCGTCACCAAGGCAAGAGCCCCTTCTCTTTTGGCAATCCTGTCAGCTATCCTCATCATCATCCTGCGCATCAAAATCGTCATCATTTTAGGAGGACAATTTTCGTACAAGCTCTTTTGTATATCAGTAAAATGCACTACGTAAAGCTTAATGCTGCCAGCGTACATGGACAACACCCGGGTGAGGTCAATGACTTTTTCTTTTGCCCTCTCGCTGGTAAAGGGAAAGCTGTGAAAGTGTATCCCTACTATCTCGACACCCCTTTTCATGGTCATCCAACCAGCCACAGGGCTGTCTATGCCCCCTGACAGCAACAAACAGGCTTTTCCGCTGGTTCCCAAAGGCAACCCACCGGCTGCCGGTATTTCTTCACTGTAAATATACGCTTCCTCTCTCACCTCTACGTTTATGATAAAATCGGGTTTATGGACATCTACCGAAAGGCCTTCTACCTCTTGTTGCACCCTCGCCCCTATTGTGGCATTTATATCAGGGCTTTTATAAGGAAAAGCCTTATTGGGCCTTCTAGTTTCCACTTTAAAGGTCTTAAAACCCTTTTTAAACATATCACCGGCAATTTCAACTGCCTTTGACGCCATTTTGTCTAAATCCAGTTCTACCTGCGTCGCTAGGCAAATACCTACGATGCCGAAAATCTTTTTCAACCTGTCTATCACCTGATTTTTGTCCAGATCTGTCCTTAAGAAAATCCTGCCGTTTTCTCTTTTGACTTCACCTTTGGCTCCAAAGCGCTCTGTTATATTTTCAACCAGTCTTTTCTCAAAATACCCTCTATTCTGTTTTTTAAGAGCTAATTCCCCGTATTTAATCAAGTAAAGCATTCAGCTACCTCCGATAAAATTTTCTGTATTCCAAAACTATATCCTTTAATACATCTACCGTATAATCTATTTCTTCTTCTGTGTTCAAAGGACACAGGCTAAACCTTATAGCGCTTTCAATCCTATCCTGGGGCAATCCCATGCTTTTTAGCACATGGCTTATTCCTCTTTTGCGAGAAGAACATGCGGAACCCGTTGACACGTATATACCCTTTTCTTCTAGAGCATGTAGCAGCACTTCCCCTCTTATGCCCAAAAATGAAACGTTGAGTATATGAGGCGCTCCTTTTTCCACCGGCGGGCCATTTACAAAGCAATCCTCCACATTCTCCCTTAACCCATTCCACAGGCGCTTTTTTAAACACATCATGTATTCCCTGTATCTTACGGCATTTTCCCAGGATATGCGAGCTGCAACGCCAAATCCCACTATACCCGGTACGTTTTCTGTACCCGACCGCATATCGCCTTCTTGGCCCCCGCCGTCCATAAGGGGTTCAATCCTCACACCTTTCCTCACGTAAAGGCCCCCTGAGCCTTTGGGACCATGGATTTTATGGGCACTCAGCGACATCATATCTACATTTAACGACGTCACATCCAAGTCCACTTTACCATAGCCCTGCACGGCATCTACATGAAATAAAGCGCCCTTTTGCTTTGCTATATCTCCTATTTCCGCCACGGGTTGAACACTGCCTACCTCGTTGTTCACAGCCATGACGCTTATAATCGCCGTGTCATCCCGTATGCTGTCCTTTATCTCATCTAAATTAACTATCCCGTTTGAATCAACACTCACATATTGTACCTCAAAACCCTCATGTTCCAGCCTCTTTACTGTATTTAAAACAGAGGGATGCTCTATCACAGTAGTTATAACGTGGCGCTTGCGCTTTTTCAAAAAATGCACAGCTCCTTTAATAGCCATGTTATTGGCCTCCGTGCCACCGGATGTAAAAAATATCTCCTCTTTTCTAGCGCCAATTACCCTGGCCACGCTTTGCCTCGCTTCGTCAACCATTTTTTCCACTTCCATAGCAGGACGGTACATAGAAGAAGGATTGGCAAAGTGCTCATTCAGCGCATCAATCATTTTTTCCACTGCTTCCTTATAAGGCTTTGTTGTGGCACTGTTATCAAGGTATACCTGCATCGCTATCATCCTTTCATTTAAATATTATTATATATCAACTGAAAATTCAATATGAATAAAAGGATTTTAGCCTCAATATACATAAGTGTAGAAACGCGAGGTGGTAAAATGTACGCTTTAAAAAGGCAATGGATAACAGTGCTGGTAGGATCTATGCTTATTATCGCATTTTTATACCTGCAAAGAGAAAGGATATACCCTGTATTATCTACAGATGTTCATGCTACCATATCAGAGCAAGATGTAAATACCTACTTTCACATTTCTTCAACTCACAGAGGAGAAGCACTGCAAAAAATAGCGCTGACAACCATGAAAAACCTAAATATCGATTGGAATAAGGAAAAAATAAAAACTATTGTGAAAAAAGGGAGGATATTTGGAAACAAAGCCGATGACCTCATAGTGGCAATTTCCCTGCCGCCTGACAAAGGCTCTTTGTGCATCTATCGCAAAAATGGCAAAAGCTATGAATACTTTCAAGGGATAAACAACATCCTACCGATAAACGCCGTAGAGGTAATTAACTTTGGCGATGAAGATAGATTTGTATATTTGGAAGAGGAACTGGATGAGAAAATGGGGGCATTTTATAAAACCACCCTGGCCGAAATGTACCAGATCAGCGATAAAGGCGTAAAGTTGGTTTTTAGTGCCAATAAAGATTATGAAGCGGACTGGAGCGAAGCCTTTGACAGTAAAAACAATTCCACATGGTTGAAGTTAACGGAGAATTCGGATATAAAAATAACAGATAAAGGCAATTTAAGGATAATAGTTACAGCACAGCAAAAATTACTAAAATCCAATGCATCAGATTCTGTAAGCGCTCCTCAGGATGAAGATTACAAACTCGTAAAATCCAGAGCACTAAGTGAGGTATTTTACTGGGAACCTAAAATCTCAGCTTTTATAATGGGCAAAGCACTGGTGATCAACGATAACGCAATAACTTACAGCTACGATGGACTAAACTTCAATCCCAGCGGAAAATTGGCAAAAGGACAGGTGGTCAACATAGTAGACGACATGGAAGACAATATAGAAAGCCTTGTAAACGACAATAGCAATTATGTCATGGCCATTACGCAAGAGGGAAAAACCGTATATCTATTGAAAAAAGACATAAACATATTAAAATAAAGCTCTATAAGAAAACTTATAGAGCTTTATTTTAATGTCAATTATCAAACAGAAACTACTTTTTTAACTTCAGGCACCCTTTCCTTTATGCTCCTCTCAATGCCCTGCTGAAGCGTCAACAGTGCAAAAGGGCAGCCTCCACATGCACCTGTAAGTTTTACTTTCACAACGCCATCCTCATCTACATCCACCAGTTCCACATCACCGCCGTCTGCTTGAAGGGATGGCCTGATCAATTCCAAAACTTCTTGTACTTTCTCTTTCATATAAGAAAGCCTCCTCTCTCTTATCGTAAATATATTATACCACATCCTCACTCAAAATAAAAGGAAACCTATTACGGGTATAAGGCGGAAGTCTTTTGCCAAACTAATTACCAGGAAATAAAAATTGTTGACAACGCCGTACGTATGATATAGAATAATTTTGCCACGAATAGCTTAATTTTAGCCTTTAAGGAGTGTGTTTTTTAAATGGACAGTAGTCCTTATTATCAACATTACTTAAATAAGGAAGGATGTATGTCCATTTTAATTATGTCCTGTCGCTAAAAAAGGCCATGCATCCTTCCGAAAAAAGGAGGATGCATTATGCCAATCATGAGCCTTTACCTGAGCAGGGTGCTCGGGAACAAAATCTATTCTCGTGAAAGGGAAGTACTGGGAAAGCTCCTGGACATAGGAGTCTCTTCTGAAATTCAGCACCCCATTGCATTGGCGGTAAAAGTTAAGACAGTTTCTGGAATTAAATATTTTAAATGGAATAATTTTAAAATAACTAAAAAACACGGTCAATACGAGATTTCCTGCACAAAACCGATAGAAATTAAAAATACAGAAAACTTACTGTTCTTAGCAAAGTACGTGCTGGACAAACAGATCATAGATATCAACGGGAGAAAAGTGGTCAGAGTTAACGACGTGCGCCTGGTCCTTTTAGAGTCAGGCCTTTATGCCATTGCTGTAGACATCGGCATAGAAGGCCTTCTGAGGCGCCTGGGTCTGGCCAAACCCCTTAAGAGATTATTGAAGAAGTTTAACATAAATATTTCCAGTAAATTTATACTATGGGAAGATATTGAAACAATTCCTCAAGCCAACGAGAATATCATGCTATCAAAAACCCACCAAAAGCTATCTACACTGCATCCATCAGATCTAGCTGACATCATCGAAGAATTGGACATTAAATCAGGCATGGCGATATTTTCTAGCCTCGACAGGTCTCGAGCTGCCGACGTGCTGGAAGAAATGGAATCAGATACTCAGAGGAATATTTTAAACACTCTTTCAGCGGAAAAAGCCGCTGATATACTGGAAGAAATGTCCCCTGATGAAGTGGCAGATATCCTGGACGACTTAAATGAAGACAGGGTAGAAGAACTGCTCAACGAGATGGAAAATACCGTGTCCACGGAAATAAGGGAACTCATGGAATACCCGGAGTACACCGTGGGAAGCCTTATGACCACCGATTATATATCATTTAAACACACGTTGACCGCTGAAGAGACTATACAGGAACTCAGGCGAATTAAACCAGAAGAAGATACCATTTATTACCTCTACGTAGTTGATAGCAAAAACAGACTGATAGGTGTTGTATCCCTAAGAGATCTGGTGATATCAGAGCCCGATGTGCCACTGGAAAAGATAATGAACACAGACGTGATATACGTATACGACATGGACCCCATAAGCTCTCTCATTAAAACCGTGTCTAAATACAGTCTTATGGCCATTCCAGTAGTAGATAAGAATATGGAATTATTGGGTACCGTAATAATAAATGACATCATATACGAGCTTATGAAAAGCAGGAAAAACTACGTAAGGAGGTAATAAAGATGAAAGCAAAGAGAAAAAACTGGTTGACCAATATGCTTATTTTTTTATCGATATTAGGCCCTGGAATAATAGCAGGCAGTGTGGACAACGATGCCGGGGGAATAACTACGTACTCGGTTGCAGGGGCAGCATATGGATACAACCTATTGTGGACATTACTCCCATCATTTATCGTTCTGATCGTAATACAGGAGATGAACGCCCGAATGGGAATCGTCACCGGTAAGGGACTTGCTGACCTCATAAGGGAAAATTTCGGCGTGAAAATAACTTTTTTTATATTTCTAGGTTTACTCATTGCTGACATCGGAAATACAGCCACAGAATTTGCGGGAATAGCGGGTAGCATGGAGATCTTTGGTATAAATAAGTACGTTATCGTGCCCCTTGTAGCTATAGGTGTGTGGCTTCTCATCGTTAAAGGCAATTACAAAATAGCCGAAAAAGTATTTTTGCTTTTTAGTATATTTTTGCTGTCTTATATAATCTCTGCGCTTATGGCAAAACCGGATTGGAAAAGCATAGGCATGGCTATAGTGAGACCATCTGTAGAAATAAGTCCCAATTATTTAAGCATGGTCATAGGTATGGTGGGTACCACTATAGCTCCGTGGATGCAATTTTACATGCAGTCATCAGTCATCGAAAAGGGGATTAAGGTAGAAGATTACAGGTATACCCTCTGGGATGTCATAATAGGATGCATTGCGACGGTATTGGTGGCCTTTTTTATCGTAGTAGCCTGTGCGTCCACGTTGCACATAAATGGAATAAAAATTGAAGAAGCCAAAGATGCGGCTATGGCCTTAAAGCCGTTAGCCGGAACACTGGCTTCACAGGTCTTCGCATTTGGGCTCTTTATCGCTTCAGTTTTCTCTGCAGCCATATTGCCAGTAGCTACCGCCTTTTACATATGCGAGGCCTTTGGTTTTGAAGCCGGAATCGATAAAAAATTAAGCGAAGCCCCTCAGTTTTACACGCTTTTTACAGTCATCATAGTAATCGCGGTAGCCATTATCCTCATACCCCATGCGCCATTGATAACCATTACTATATGGACTCAGGTCTTAAATGGAATTTTGTTGCCTGTGGTCTTGATATCGATGATGTTGTTGGTCAATAACAAAGAAATAATGGGCAAATACGTAAATACCCCACTGAAAAACGCCATAGGCTGGGTTACCACTGTAGTCCTAATAGCGCTCACGCTTACGCTGTTTGTCTTTTCTCTGATAAAATAAACAGTAGAGAGGATGGTGGAATATGGGTTTTGGCGTCATCGATAGATTTGAAGGCGATATGGCTGTAATTGAAACAGAAGGCAAAACGGTTATAGTAAAGCGACATCTCCTACCTCCTGACGCAAGAGAAGGAGATGTCGTAGACATGAGCTCCATGAAAATCGACCGCAACAAAACGCGGAATAGGAAAAACAAGATCAATCGGCTTATGAGAGATGTATGGGAAGACAGCGACTAAAAGCTAGAGTTCAATATACTCCTCAGCTCTTCCCCCGAAATCGTCTCTTTTTCCCTTAACACATCGACTACTTTGTGTATCACAAAGTGATTGTCGATGAGCAACTCCGTAGTCTTTTTTTCCAGGCGACTTATTATATTGGTCACCTCGTCATTGACCTTTTTAGGCGAAATGTCATCTTTGCTTATTATTCCCAGCGATGACAGCCCTGAGAAGATTATTTCTTTTGCCAGCTCTACCGCTTTTTCAAAATCATTGCTGGCACCCGTGCTCTTATTGCCTAATATGACTTTTTCCGCGGCAGAACCTGCGAGGCACACCATTATCTGATTTTCCAGCTGTTCTCTCGTGTAAATGTACCTGTCCTCTTCCAGGGACTGCCGCAAAAAGCCCATGGCGTTACCTCTGGGGACAATAGTGAGATTAGCCACGCTCCCTCTTTCCAACATCTCGCTAACTATGGCATGGCCTGCTTCGTGAACGGCTATCCTGTAAAGCTCTTCTGAACTAGGCTTTTTGTCGATTTTCTCGCCCAGAATAACTTTGTCGATAGCCTGAAGAAAATCCTTCTGGGTTATCTTATCGCTTTTATTTCTCATGGCGTTTATAGCCGCTTCATTGGCCAGGCTTTCCAGGTGAGCCCCAGAAAAGCCAAAGGTCTCCCTCGCTATCGCATCAAGGTCTACATCGTCAGCCAAAGGTTTATTTTTTACGTGTATTTTTAATATCTGAAGTCTGCCCTCCTTATCAGGTAAATCAACTTTTACCTGTCTGTCAAACCTTCCGGGCCTCAAAAGTGCAGGGTCCAGCATATCTGGCCTGTTAGTAGCGGCCAAAACCAATATCTTGACGTCATCGTCTGCATTTATTCCGTCCATCTCCACCAACAGCTGGTTGAGCGTCTGGTCATATTCCATGTGACTTTCATGGGTACCTCGCCTGGCGCCTAATATGTCGATTTCGTCGATGAATATAATGGCGCTCTTTTTGTTTTCGGCCTTGGCCCTATCCCTGGCACTTTGAAACAGCTTTCTCACTCGCTGAGCACCCACCCCAGCGTAAACCTCTATAAACTCACTACCAGACGTAGCTATAAAAACTGAATCGGTGTAATTAGCTGCTGCTTTCGCCAGCAACGTTTTACCAGTGCCAGGAGGCCCTGTAAGCAACAAACCCTTTAACGGCCTTATCCCCATTTTCTCAATCTTGTCGCTGTCCAGTATAAAGTCAAGGGCTTCTTTCAACTCGGATATAGCAGTGCTTTGCCCGCCAATGCAGGAAAAATCCTCTTGAGGAACCCTTACCAGAGTGCCAAACCCGTGGGTTTTAAGCAATCCCTGATTTACCATAAATTTGTAAAATATATAAAGCAAACCTCCCACAAAGATCAAGGGAAATATATTTACGCTCATAAAGTACGCAAAAACCACCACCGCTATTGCAATACCCAAATACACTTCCTTCAATTTCTGTTCCCCCTTTAAGGTGCACCTGTCTTTTGAGTCTGCCGTGGGACAATTTCATAAAGATATTTGCTGCCTTTTATCAATTGCACGTATACATTATAATCATCTACAAAAATCTTATAACTGTCAAGGTTATTATTTGCCAGTTCTTTATCCACTTCTCTTTTCATATCTAAAAAATTACCCTCAACTGCCGCTTCGTAAATAGCAAAGTGAATGCCGTAATAAATGTTCTCCAAGACAGAATCCCTATTGTCTACAACTTTTATATTATATTTCCCATAGCGGGCCTTGATTACATCTCGTGCTTTTGTATACACATCTTTAAAATTGCTTACCTTTCCGATTTTAACCCATACAGTATAACTGTCACCGGACTTCTCTATACTCGCATCCAAAACGCCGTGGATCTGTTTCACATCCTCAATGGTCCTATTATTGTACACACCTTGGTACGCTTTAAAACCACCTGCCAAAATTAACAAAGTGAGCACAAAAGATAAGACGGCATTTTTATACCTTCTTGCGCCAGGAATCAAATTACCACCACCTGCATAAACACATGATATATGACATTATATCATAATTTATATATACATTCAATAAAAAAAAACAGGCCTGTAGCAGACAGCCTGTTTTTTTAAGATATTATAGATTTTACTTTACATTGTAAAGCTTTCTCTCTTTATACTTCGTGTGCAACAGTTCATGGGACCTGTGCCCCAGAGGCTCTTTTAAGTATTCCTCGTATAATACCACTATTTGAGGATTCTTATGGGATTTTCTTATTGGAAGGTTTTTATCTTCCTCATATATAGCTTTGGCTCTAAGCGCCCTCACATCCACTTCCCTCTGCATCTTAGAAGACACAATAGGCTGACCGCCTCCATTGATGCATCCACCAGGGCAGCCCATGACTTCGATAAAGTGGTAATTAGCCTCTCCTGCTTTTACCTTATCCAGCAACTTTCTGGCGTTGCCTGTGCCGTTGACCACTGCTAATCTAAGTTCAAAATCCCCTATCCTCACGGTAGCCTCTCTGACGCCCTCCAAGCCTCTCACATCGGTGTACTCAAACTCATGTAAATCTTTTCCTTCCACAATATCTGCCACCGTTCTCAGCGCTGCTTCCATAACCCCTCCGGTGACTCCAAATATAGCTCCAGCACCTGTAGCTTCTCCCAGAGGATCGTCAAATTCTTCATCTTCCAGCCTGTTAAAGTTTATATTGGCTTCTTTTATCATCCTGGCTAATTCTCTTGTGGTCAGTACAGCGTCTACATCTCTCAATCCATCATGTTCCATCTCCGGCCTGTCGATCTCAAACTTCTTTGCGGTACATGGCATTATAGACACCACGTATATCTTTGACGGATCTATGCCCATTTTCTCAGCGTAATAACTTTTGATTATAGCACCCAGCATCTGATGAGGCGATTTGCACGTTGAGAGATTGTCCAGGAATTCAGGATAATAGTGCTCGCAGAATTTTACCCAACCAGGGCTGCAGGATGTAATCATGGGGAGCTTGCCACCGTTTTTAAGCCTGTGCAGCAACTCGTTGCCTTCTTCCATGATAGTCAGGTCTGCGCCAAAGTTGGTATCAAAAACTTTATCAAATCCCAATCTCTTTAAGGCCGCTACCATCTTGCCGGTAACCCTGGTCCCAATGGGCATTCCAAATTCCTCTCCTAATGCCACCCTCACTGCAGGAGCTGTTTGAGCGACCACGTATTTTTCAGGATCTGCCAGCGCCTCCCATACCCTGGCGGTATGATCTTTCTCATAAAGAGCACCCGTAGGACATGAAATCACACACTGACCGCAATTGATGCACGGGGAATCCGCCAGGCTCATGCCGTATATAGGGGACACCACCGACCTAAAACCCCTCTCGTTTACCCCAATGGCGTTAACGGTCTGAACATTGGAGCACATGGATACGCATCTGCGGCATAACACGCACTTATTGGAATTTCTGACGATGGAGGCGGATAAATCATCTATTTCACTTTGGTGCCTGGCTCCTTCAAATCTTAACTCAGAAATATTAAACTCATTTGCCAGCGCTTGAAGTTCACAATTGCCGTTTCTTATACAGGTTAAACAGCTTCTGTCGTGATCTGAAAGTATAAGCTCTAGCGTCGCCTTTCTGGCCTCTCTAACCACAGGCGTATTGGTCCTAACCACCATGCCATCGGAAACCGGGGCAACACAGGACGCTTGAAGTGCCTTTGCGCCTTGTACCTCCACCACGCATATCCTGCAGGCGCCGATTTCATTTATTCCCTTTAGATAACATAGCGTAGGTATGTCAACACCAGCCTCTTTCGCAGCCTGCAATATAGTGTAATTCTTAGGCACTTCCACTTTTACCCCATCTATAGTAACACTAACCTTATCCATTTCTTCACTCCTCCTCCCGTTTACTTCTTGACTACAGCTTTAAACGGACAATTGTCAAGGCACGCACCGCATTTTATGCATTTATCCTGGTCGATTACATGGGGCTTCCTGGCTTCACCGCTTATAGCACCTACAGGACATCCTGCAACACACCTGGGTTTAGCACAGCCACGGCACTTGTCA
The DNA here is from genome assembly GCF_000427425.1 of Caldanaerobius polysaccharolyticus DSM 13641. Lineage (NCBI taxonomy): Bacteria > Bacillati > Bacillota > Clostridia > Thermoanaerobacterales > Thermoanaerobacteraceae > Caldanaerobius > Caldanaerobius polysaccharolyticus. Next base: position 239,278 of record NZ_KE386494.1, read on the forward strand.
GGGTCTATATAGTACGAGATTAACGACTTGCATACCCCTGCAGGACATTTTTTGTCCCTGATGTGCGCCTCGTACTCTTCTCTAAAATACCTTATGGTAGAAAGAACAGGATTCGGAGCTGTCTGACCTAACCCGCACAAAGCCGACGCTTTAATAGATTTCGCTAATGTCTCTAATTTTTCCACATCTCCCTCTTCTCCACGACCACTGGTGATCTTATCCAGCAACTCCAACATCCTCTTTGTCCCTATCCTGCACGGAGGACACTTACCGCAGGACTCATCAACGGTAAACTCCAGGAAGAACTTAGCAATATCCACCATACACGTATCTTCATCCATGACTATAAGTCCACCTGAACCCATCATCGACCCTATGCTTATAAGGGAGTCATAGTCGATGGGCACATCTAGATGTTCAGCCGGGATACAGCCCCCTGAAGGCCCACCGGTCTGAGCTGCCTTAAACTTCTTGCCGTTGGGTATTCCACCACCTATATCGTATATTATTTCCCTTAAAGTAGTACCCATGGGCACTTCTAACAAGCCGGTATTGGTTATCTTGCCGCCCAACGCGAACACCTTTGTACCTTTGGATTTCTCGGTACCTATAGAAGCAAACCATTCAGCGCCATTTAATATTATGGGGCAGATGTTGGCATATGTCTCAACGTTATTTATTAGTGTAGGCTTACCCCACACACCGCTATTGGCAGGAAATGGAGGTCTTGGCCTGGGCTCACCTCTTCTTCCCATTATGGAATTTAACAGAGCCGTCTCCTCTCCGCATACAAAAGCGCCTGCGCCTAACCGTATTTCTATGTCAAAATCAAAGCCAGTGCCAAATATATCCTTTCCCAGCAACCCGTATTCCCTGGCCTGTTGGATAGCTACGGTTAGCCTCTTAACAGCAATAGGATACTCTGCCCTCACGTATATATATCCCTGATTGGCTCCTACAGCGTAACCGGCTATCGCCATGGCCTCTAGCACGCTATGGGGATCGCCTTCCAGAACGCTTCTATCCATAAACGCACCCGGGTCGCCTTCATCAGCGTTGCACACCACGTACTTCTCGTCCCCCGGCGCATCATGGGTAAACTGCCATTTCAACCCTGTAGGGAATCCACCGCCTCCACGTCCTCTCAATCCCGAAGCTTTTATCGTATCTATGACCTGCTGCGGCGTCATCTCCTTCAAGACCTTTGCAAGGGCTTTATACCCATCGAAGGCGATATACTCCTCGATGTTTTCAGGGTCTATTACACCGCAATTTCGCAAGGCGATCCTCTTTTGCGTCTTAAAGAACTTGGTATCTTCCAGCGGCTTGATCTTGCCTTCGTCTATGGACTCGCCGTATACCAGCCGCTTTACAATACGCCCTTTCAAAAGGTGTTCTTCCACAATCTCCGGAACATCCTCCACCTTTACCCGGCTATAAAAAACCCCTTCGGGGTATACGACTACCACAGGCCCCATCTCGCACAGGCCAAAGCAACCTGTTCTGACAACTTGAACTTCACGATCGAGATTGTTGGATTTTAATTCCTCGTTAAACCTCTCAGCGATTTTATCTGAATTTGACGAGGTGCAGCCAGTCCCTCCGCATATCATCACGTGCGATCTGTACAATTTTGGCATTTAAATCCCCCCTATTTATTGGATTACATTTTCGATTGTCCACTCTTTTAATACATGGCCATTTATGATATGCTCCACGACTATCTGTCTGGCTTTTTCTGGATCCACTTTGACGTACGTCACTTTTTCTTCGCCGGGACGGGACACCTCTACTATAGGCTCAAATTTACACAGCCCTATACATCCTGTTTGAGCTACTACCACATCGGTTATATTCCTCTTTTCCAGCTCATCCATTATAGCCAGCATGACGGGTCTTGCCCCTGCAGCTATGCCACAGGTAGCCATGCCCACTACAACCCTGGTACCTGTCCTGTCCTTCCTCAAGTTAACCCTTTCAAGGGCTTCTTGCCTTATTTTCTCCAGCTCCTCAATGGTCTTCACTTTTTACACCTCCATAAAGGTTAGACATACCTTCTCTTAAATATCCGTTGATCCATTTAATAACAGCAAAATCGTCAAGGGGTACTTCCCCAAGTTTTTTTCTCAATTTCCTTGTATCCAGCTCAAAGGTGCGGTCATCATACCTGTGGACGTATAAAAAATCGACTTGTGGATTTGCCGCAATAAGGGCAGCAAAAGTTCCTGCCATATCCCCCAGCGGTGCCCTGTCGATATGGCTCCATTTAAATACCCCCTTTACACTTGCGCCTCTGCCAGGCTCCGACTTAATCGTAACGTCGCCTCCGCATCTCCTGGCGGCTTCTCTAAAAAGAGGCAAACCCAATCCCACTTTTCTCGTAGCTCTGGTAGTGTAAAAAGGGTCAAACACGTTTTCCAGCATTTTACCGTCCATTCCACAGCCGTCATCATCCACCTGTACGATCAGTAAATCCCTTATGGGATCCTCTACTACGGTTACCTTTATAAAATGAGCTCCCGCTTTTATGGAATTCTGCACCAGATCCATGATGTGCATGGATAATTCTCTCATTTTTCGTTCTGGTACTTTTCAATGATCTTTACCACTTCATCAGGAGTCAATCGGCCATAAACCTCATCATTTATCATCATCACAGGGGCAAGGCCACAAGCGCCAAGGCACCTGGTAGCATCCAGCGAAAATTTGCCGTCGCTGGTAGTTTCACCGGCTTCAATACCCAATTTTTCTCTGATCTTGTCCATCACTAACGCTGCCCCTTTTACGTAGCACGCCGTTCCCAGGCATACACCTATCTTGTATTTGCCTGCTGGCTTCAACGTAAATCTGGAATAAAACGTGGCAACGCCGTACACTTCCGATATAGGAACGTTCAGGCCCTTTGCGATCATTTCCTGTACCTCATAAGGCAGGTACCCAAACAATTCCTGCGCCTCGTTCATAACAGGTATCAATGACCCTCTCTTATCTTTGTAGTACTCTATTATTCCTTTTAGTTTTTCCACCTTTTCTGGATCTAGATTTTTTGATAGCAGATCTGGCATTGTATCCCCTCCTTTTTTTCCTTTATATTTTAGCATATTTTCGTAAGTTTTTTAACTATCAATTTTAATTTTTTGCCCTAATTTGCGCAATAACTTTAAACAATTTTAGGCGATAATCTTAAAAATACGTAATTGTTAGTTAATATTCAAACACATATTTAAAACAAAAAAATCTCTCAATAGAGGTTTAAATCTGGTATACATATCTCAACGGCATCGTATCTTTCCAGTATGTCCCCCAGTTGATGGGCATCAGAGGACTTTATGATGTGGTATTTCATGAGCTCAGGATGTGCCCTTAAAAAGTCCGGTATATCGCAGTGACGGGACACCTCTAGGTGGGTAAAAAGCAGGTTATCAGGTATAAAACCCAACTGATATAGCATGCCAAACCCTTGTCTGTCCACATGGGCAGGTATAGATATGCCACCGCAATCGCGGCTTAAAGCGCATATATCCTCAACGGACAAATTTACCGCATTTAACAACAACCTGTCTTCAACGCCAACTATATCGTCATTGCAGTCCATAATTAGCTGCCTGCCAAAAATCTCTTCCCTATTGCTCACAGGAGGGAGATGGCGATAAATCACCTCTTGAAATCGTTCGGCACCTTCACAGCTATCAAACAAGCACAATATATGCACATCTTCCCTGCTCTGCACTTCCATACCCGGAATAACCTTTATCCTGCCTTTGGCAACCTGTACCACAGCGCGCACATTTAAAGAGGAATTGTGGTCTGTCACAGCGATGGCGTCTAAACCCTTTAGCAACGCCATGTTTACGATGTTATTAGGTGTCATATCGTCAGATGCACATGGTGATAGCGCTGTGTGAATGTGAAGGTCCACATACATCATCTGTCACCTGATAGATAAATATCTATCGCAACCTGATATGCTGACTTGCCCGTGGATAAAATGGGAATCCCCTCTTCATCAGCTTTTTTCACCGTGTCCTGGCTGACTTCTATACCTTCGGGGATGATGATGCAAGACACCTCTGTCAAAAGAGCTACCGCTACCACATTTAAATGCACCTGTATTGTTACCCATGCGTCATTTTTTTGCGCATGGGACATAACCCAGCTCAACAGGTCGCATATATATACCCCATTTATCTCTTTTTCCACATCGGCATTGGGCGTCAAATTCTCATAACCTTTATCTAAAAGGTCCACAACCTTCATTTATCTTCCTCATCTCCTCTCTTTATAACAGGGGGCAATTTTACCGAAAGGTCTAGCACCTCTTTAGCGAGTTCCGAAACCCTTTCCCTCAACTTAAAAATGCAGTCCACTTCACTGGCGTGACCCATCACAATATCTTCTGCCAGCGCTCTGCAGTTGGGCGCACCGCAGGATCCGCAATCAAGCCCGGGCAACTCTTTGTATATCCTATCTATTTCTTCCATCTTGCGTAAAGCTTCAAACAAATCGCTATCCAGCTTCATGACGTCTTTTTTCTCTATCTTTTTATCCAGCTTTATTTCTTCCTGATCGATATATCCCAGTAAGTCTTTTAGAAACGGCGACCCTCTTTTACTTCCTGACAGCCTCTTAATGCGGTTTTTAGCGATAAAACAGTTTTCAACAGTAAGGGGACCGCCTACACATCCCCCTGTACACGCCAACCCCTCAAAGAAGTCTATATCGTTCATCTTCCCCATCTCAATCTCTTCCAGCGCCTTTATACAATTTTGAACGCCATCTACCGAAATGCAGTTTTCGGTACCAGTGCCGTATGCTTCTCCTCCTGATACAGCCCAACCTACACCTACATCCCCAGAAAAGCGCTGGCGTCCATCCTCAACCCTATCTATCACATCGAGGGTATGGGAATAAACGTCCTGCATGCTCAATACGCCATTTACATAGCTTTTGCTAATACCTAAAGGATTTTTAACGCTGGTCACTTTAGCCGCACACGGAGATATAAAAAAAACTCCAATATCTTCTTCTTTTAACCCTGTCTTCTTGGTCGCCAATTTTTTAGCTACCTTCGCCGCCACCTCCATAGGTGATTCCAGTTTTAAAATGTTGTCTATCAGCGACGGAAAACGTATCTGTATAAGCCTTACAACTACAGGACACGCAGAAGATATCACGGGTTTTTTGACTTTTTCTGACTTCAAAATCCTTGCGGTGTAAAAGGACACGATCTCAGCAGCTGCTGCAACCTCAAATACCTCATCAAAGCCTATAGCTATCAGCGCCCCTAGTATCCTATCCACGCTGTAATTCTTATACTGCGAATAAAACGTAGGTGCAGGTAAAGCGATTTTATAACGGTAACCATTGATCACGTCCATGGTATCTGTTACAGCTTCTTTGGCATGGTATGGACAAACCCTTATGCACTCGCCACAATCAATACACTTTTCTTGAAGTATAAATGCTTTGCCGTCTCTTACCCTTATAGCCTCTGTGGGACAGCGTTTGATACAATTGGTACACCCCATGCACCTGCTCTTATTTAATGTCACTGAATGCGTATACGGCATAATCTATCACCTTATTTTAAATAAATTATCGCTTTAAGATGAGTTCCCTTTGCGTTGGTCGATATGTCCAGCTTGTCAGAGCACTTCTTTATATTGGGCAACCCCATACCGGCACCAAAACCCATCTCCCTTATTTCATCAGGTGCAGTAGAGTACCCTTCCTTCATAGCCAGGCTTAAATCCTTTATACCCGGACCGGTATCATCTGCATACAGCGCTATGCACTCAGGGCACACTTCCAAAACCAGATATCCCCCTGAAGAATGTATGACCACATTCATCTCAGCTTCATAAGCCACAATGGAAGCTTTTCTTACAATTGCTTCGTTTAAACCCAAGTGCTTTAAAATATTTTTTATCTCGCTGGAGGCCTCTCCTGCCCTGGCAAAATCCCTAGCCGCAATTTTGTACTCTCTTCGATAGCCCATAGGTCAAAACAACACCTACCTCAACCCGTTTACGTAAAGCAGGCCACAGGCATCGTACATGTTTAAATCCGTCTTCATCAAAACTATGCCTTTCTGCTCTGCCAGGCGTATTACCTCATCGCCGGGGCATTTCCCTCTTACAAAAACCACGCATACCACATCTATTATCTCTGCTGTCCTTATAACCTGCACGTTTGCCAGACCGGTGAGCAAAAGAGATTTACCTTCCGATGCAGATAGCAAGTCACTCATCAGATCAGCTCCATAAGCTGCCTTCACATCTCTATACAGGTATTCTTCACCTGTTAAAACCACTGCATTTAATAATTCTTTTACTTCTTTAAGCGTCAAACCGCAACCCTCACTTGGATATATTTTCCATCATATTTTTGTAAACATCTATGCTCTGGATATAAGCGTCTTCCAGGATCTTATACGCATTACCGTCCTTTAAGTTGAGAGAAACCGTAGACCTGTCAATAGCCGAAATGTTGATTTTGGATACAGCCATAATTGAATCCTTTATGCGAGTAAATGCTACATCTTTAGTTTGATAAGAAGCCACGCTGTTCTCAATAGAATTAAAGCGGCCTTTAATTTCATTCAGACTGGACGCAAAAGCATTATCATCTATCTTGTTAACCGCATATTGGCACAGCACCTCTGATTGCGCTACAAGTAATTTCTGGAAATCATTGATGTATTTCTGTATCACTTTTATCTCTCCATGGTTATCGCCGCTATAGCTCAAGGAAAATCTATCGTATTTTAAAGCGTATATCTTTGCATTTAACCCTTTCTGATTTACCTTTTTCAATACGTCCCTGGCGTCGCTCTCTTTTAAAAATACCCCCACCCAATACCTCCCATCGTATTCTCTATGATATATATTGTTAAAGCTGGCGACAGCCAGGCCATCCTTCTCAAACTCGACGCTAAAAAAGGTTATAGATGGAATATCGTAGGTATACTGAAACGGTGCTTTCGCATTATCCTGTCTGGAATTTAACAAAGGTACCACTGCATAAATGGCCAGAAAATAACCTGTCACCAGCACAAAAAAAGGCATCAATAAAAACAATATAAAACTTAACGCCTTGACTTGAGCTTTTCTGCTCTGTACCGCGGCTCTTTTTGATCTCATTCACGCTCACCAATAATATATTTCTTCAAAAAAGGCCAAATTCCTTTTTTACGAATTATTTTTTATCTGTCGACCCATTTCTTTGTATCTCTCTTGACTATCAAGTATCTTTTTTCTTATCCTTATGCTCTTAGGAGTAACCTCCACCAGCTCGTCGAAGTTGATAAAATCCAGTGCATCTTCCAGCGTCATAATCCTGGGAGGCACGAGCCGCAAAGCCTCATCTGCTGTAGAAGATCGTAGATTTGTCAGGTGTTTTTTCTTGCACACATTGACGTTCACATCCTGCTCCCTGGAGCATTCCCCAACGACCATACCCTCGTAGACCTGGGTACCAGGGGTTATAAACAGAATACCTCTTTCCTGAGCATTATACAGCCCATAGGTGGTAGCCTCTCCTGTCTCAAAGGCTACAATAGAGCCTGTACTTCTACCAGGTATGTCGCCTTTATAGGGTTCATAGCCTACGAATACGTGGTTCATTATGCCGTTGCCTTTGGTATCTGTCATGAACTGCGATCTATAGCCTATAAGCCCTCTGGAAGGAATTTTAAACTCCAGCCTTACCCTGCCATCAGGCATTGTGTGCATGTTCTTCATCTCCGCTTTGCGAGGCCCTAGTTTCTCCATGACTATCCCCATAAACTCTTCAGGGATTTCCACTGTGAGTTCCTCTACGGGTTCGCACAGCACCCCGTCTATCTTTTTCATTATAACAGTAGGTTTGGATACCTGAAATTCATACCCCTCTCTCCTCATGGTCTCAATGAGTACAGAAAGGTGCAATTCCCCTCTCCCAGAGACTTTAAAGCTATCCGGAGTATCCGTCTCCTCCACTCTTAAGCTCACATTGGTCTTCAGCTCTTTAAAAAGTCTATCCCTCAAGTGCCTTGAAGTCACATACTCTCCTTCTCTGCCTGCAAAGGGACTGTTGTTAGTGCTAAAAGTCATGGTAACAGTAGGCTCATCGATGTCCACAAAGGGAATGGCTTCAGGAAAATCCACATCGCATATTGTCTCCCCTATGTTTACATCTTCAAGCCCAGCTACAGCTACGATATCGCCCACACAGGCGCTCTCTACCTCTACCTTTTTAAGGCCATTGTACATAAACAATTGGGCTATTTTAGCGTTAACGATAGTGCCATCTTTTTTGCATACAGCTACATTTTGACCGTCTTTCACCGTTCCCCTCTCCACACGGCCTATGCATATCCTGCCGATGTAGTTATCGTATTCTAAAGTTGTAACCAACAGCTGCATAGGCGCATCCACTACTCCTTCCGGAGCAGGTATATATTCCAGTATGGCATCAAAGAGGGGCTTTAAATCCGAAGAATTTTCATCCATGGTCCTTTTTGCAATCCCTTCTCGCGCAGATGCATACACCACAGGAAAATCAATCTGCTCGTCATTGGCCCCCAACTCAATAAATAGGTCAAGGACTTCATCAACGACCTGTTCTACTCTCGCATCAGGTCTGTCTATCTTGTTTATCACCACAATAGGTTTCAGGTTTAATCCCAATGCTTTTCTCAGCACAAACCTTGTCTGGGGCATAGGCCCTTCAAAGGCATCTACCAACAAAAGTACCCCGTCCACCATTTTCAGGACCCTCTCTACTTCGCCGCCAAAGTCAGCATGCCCCGGGGTATCCACTATATTTATAGTAACGTCGTTGTACTTAACAGCCGTATTTTTTGCCAGTATGGTTATGCCTCTTTCTCTTTCCAGTGCATTGGAGTCCAATACCCTCTCCTCGACCTTTTGATTAGCCCTAAATATGCCGCTTTGCTTTAACATACCGTCTACCAGGGTGGTTTTACCGTGATCCACATGAGCTATTATTGCAATATTTCTGACATCATTTCTTACAACTTTCTGCATCAACTTACCCCTTTCCAGTAAATAAAAAAAGGATACACGTTGTACCCATCACTTTATATAAATTATATCATATTTTTAAATACGCTGCAAAAGTGCTCCAACCCCGTTGTCCAATCTACTCGCTCAAACATCGCCTGGCAGTCACATATGTGTCGCTGTAGTAGCCTTCCAGTTTGCTGATGATTACGCCTCTGCGCGATGAGGAACTGTGTATAAACTGATTGTCGCCTATGTAAATCCCTACATGGGTTATATTCCTACCTCCACTTGTCGCGAAAAACACTAGATCTCCGGGCTCCAAATCATCCTTAGAAACATACACGCCGTAGTTGCCCTGGTCGCTTGCCACCCTTGGCAGCGTTATACCGAAGTGTTTATATACATAGGAGGTAAACCCTGAACAATCAAAACCCGATGGCGACGTTCCACCGTAAACGTACCTCGTTCCTAAAAACTGTTTCGCGTATTCTACTACGCTCTGGCCATTCAATCTGCTTTCAAAACCCCTGGAAGAAATACCGTTCAAAGAAATATAATCACCATATACCCAGCCCGTCCGGCCATCTGCCAGTACGACATTATACCAGCCGTTTTTCTGACCCTTGACAGAAACAGGCTGGCCTTTTTTTAACGTAGCGATTACTTTGGCGTTTATGCTGCCATCGTTTCTCAGGTTTACACCGTCACTTGTGATATAAGCCCTTTTCATATCCGCTTCTCTAGAAACAATGACAGTAGGTTGTACCTTTATGTACTTGCTGTATACCCATCCCTCTTTGCCATTGGACAGCCTTACTCTATACCAATTACCAGTCAGTTTTACGCATACGACTCGGTCATTCTTATTAAGAGAAGTTATGACTTTCGACGCAAGACTTGCCTCACTTCTCACATTGACTCCATCCCCAGTAATAATCCCAAGGCTATCCGCGTATACACGTTTTATAGAAAAAGGAGCAAAAAGTACAAAGCCCATTATCAGCGCTCCGTAAAAAAATCTTTTGTAAATCCTATTCATTTTTTTCTCCTTCCTTTAGCCTCCGGGGTTAGCTGACGGACTCGGAAAAGGAATAACCCTACCACAGCACACTTTCGCTATGGATTAGCCCCTGACAATGGTTTCCCCGTACCTTGCGGATTCGGCTGATTTTTTAAAATCCCAGAACATCACCTATTATTATCACGTGCATCCTGTTCTCCGGCTGTTTGCCAATTATAACTGTGCAATTGCTAATATCTTCCGGACTACAATTAAACCTCCTGGCATTCATTACTGCCGCTACTTCTCTACACCTCTTTATACCCTCTTCTACATCCTTTACGACTTTATTTATCCCTGCCACCACTATGACCTTTTTTGGCCCATATATCATAGCAGCAACTCTGTTGCCGTTGCCATCTAAATTTACAAGATGTCCATCTAAAGTTATGGCATTGGTACCTGTGACAAAGACATCTGCCAAAAGAGAATTTCGCTTGGCTTCCTCTATTTCCTGGCTAGATGCCCCTTCTCTGTACCTGTCGTACAGCTTGTATTTACTGGACCTGAATTCGCCTATTAAGTCCAGTTCATTAAGAGTCATAGAACCGCCCAAACCTATGGTACTGCCTTCTGGTATCAAATCCAGTACCTTTTTGCGAGCGCTGTCAATATCCTTTACATAATAGCCTTTTATATTGTTTTTCTCCAATGACTTTATGGCGTTACTTGCCATAAACTCATAATACCACAATCTGAAATCGTTCAATCTTTTCCCCCCTTTCTATCACCTTGCATCCAGCATCGTTGTTACTATTGAATATAATTCTACATTTAAGTAAAAAATCCTCTATAAATATTAATAAAATATTTATAAATTATTAATAAAGTAAAAAAGCAAAAAAATAGTGAGCTCTTAAGCTCACAGAAGGTTTACGCACACCTTGTATTTTTTCAACACGCTGCCGTCTACGTCGTACTCGTATACAAGGGCACCCCATTTTTCCACTTTAAACTCACATGCACAGTCTCTGCAAAAGTACATCTTTTTACCTATCTTCCCTATATTTGTACTTTTGCAGTGTGGACACTTCATATTCTTCACCTCGCTACTTGAAGCGCTACTCTATATAACTATTTTACCCTTTTTTTGTAATAATTATAATCAACCGCCTAGCGGGTAAATTTCAGCCTTAACCTAAACTTACCTATTATTATATCATCAAAATGCATATCTTCAAGACTTTTTACTCATTTTTTTGACTCTTCTACAATATTTTTTAATCTGTTGAAACTAAACCCGCGTTAAAATATAATTAAAGATATAATTAAATAAATAAGACAAAACCAGAGGAGCGATATATCCCATCATGAAAATTTACGCGGTAAAAATCCCTGAAAAAATTGAATCCATTATATTCGATGAGCTGCTCAAATGTTTACCCGATGAGAAACAGAAGAGGATTAAACGCTGCATAAGGCCAGAAATCGCCATGCAAAGGCTGGTCGCCGACATACTTGTAAGGTCCCTGGTGCAAAAGCACCTCTCTATTAAAAATAGCCGCATTGAAATTAAGGTCAACAATCATGGCAAGCCTTACATACCAGGAGCAGACAATTTTCACTTTAACATTTCTCACTCCCATCAATGGGTAGTATGCGCTGTAGACGATAAACCCATAGGCGTTGATGTAGAACTCATAAAGCCGGTAGACTTCAACATCGCCAAGAGATTTTTTTGCGATGAAGAATATAAAAGTCTTATGGAAAAAGATGGCTTAGAAAGGCTGCACTATTTTTACACCCTGTGGACATTAAAAGAAAGCTATCTCAAAGCAATAGGCACGGGTATGGCAATCTCATTGAGATCCTTTTCCATTAAATTGGATGGCGACAAGATAACCCTAGAAAATCCCACTGAGTTCAGGGATTGCTACTTTATGACTTACGACATCGATGCAAACTACAAGCTCTCTGTATGCGCTAAAAACAACTCATTTCCGGGCCGCATAACCGTCAAGGACTTCAATGAGCTGTGTTTTTTTAAGGGATAAACCACTTTATTTTTATCTTATGGCCAGGTGCAAAATGCGGATCCATATAATCCCACGGATTAGTGGAAAAAACGCTTACTATCTCCATCTCGCTGTCTGAGCTCTTTCTAAGCGTCAAGATCCTATTGCCAACACGGCACTCCAGTAGGTCTTTATTGGACATCTTCTCTATCCCGTCGTACAGGACCTCAAAAGGAACCACTGTATAATACATAATCACAACCTTCTTTCAGCATTTGTCTGTTCAATAAGCTGTCTCAACTTCGCAAGCGCCTGGCTTACGCCCCCTACTTCGTCAATAAGCCCGCAGTCCACCGCTTCTTTGCCTACAAGTATTGTCCCCACATCTGTAGCCAGCTCTCCCGTCCTCAACATGAGATCCAAGAATTTCTCTTTGGTTATCTTAGAATTCCTCGCCACAAAATCCACAATGCGATCCTGCATTTTGTTAAAATATTCAAAGGTCTGCGGTACTCCTATGATCAAGCCGTTCATCCTTATAGGGTGTATTGTCATCGTAGCACTGGGAGCTATAAATGAGTAATTGGAAGATACGGCCAGTGGCACCCCTATGCTGTGCCCTCCTCCCAGCACGATAGAAACAGTGGGCTTTGACATGCTAGAAATCATCTCCGCTATAGCAAGACCTGCCTCCACGTCACCGCCAACGGTATTTAAAATCACCATAAGACCTTTTATTTTTGGATCCTGCTGAATGGCAATAAGCTGTGGTATAATGTGCTCGTATTTCGTCGTCTTATTTTGCGGAGGAAGCACTATGTGTCCTTCTATCTGGCCTATTATAGTAAGGCAGTGAATATCCCCTACAGCATCAGGTATATCTATGGTTCCAATGTTTTGAATGTTTTGTAATTGTGGATTAGCCGCCTCTGAAGGAACAGGAGGCGCTACTGTGTTTCTTTTGCCCTTTTCCAATGACCTCACCTCAAAATTATTTTGCACATAAAAAAGCGATAAAATACAAGATTTTATCGCTCAGAAAGGTTAAACTCATTATGAAGTGCTATTACGGCCTTTTTTATATCGTCGTTTTTTATAAGGCACGATATGGTAGAATGGGAATCAGACGTCTGCAAAATCCTTATGTTTTCCCTGCTCAAGGCCTTCACCACTCTTGCCATGACTCCAGGCACGCCTCTCATCCTCTGACCAATTACAGATACAATTCCACAATTGTGATATACATTGTATCTTAAAGAATACCTGTTCAATAACTGCTCCAGCTGCTGGCTTTTATTCTCATCTACCGTAAACACCAGCTTTCCCGGGAATACATTTATAAGGTCAATGCTTATGTGATTTTTAGACAATTGATCAAATATCTCGTTTTCTAGCCGATCATCCTCTGACCCCAATTCTATCTGGAACTGAGCCCTATCGGTTACATGAGCTATAGCTGTTATTAACCTACCGCCCTCGGCTGAACTGTACACGAGCTCATTATAGTTCCCTATGATAGTTCCGGGATGATCGCTCATGGTGTTTTTAATGATCAACGGTATATTAGCCCTCATAGCCACTTCCACGGCTCTGGGATGAATGACCTTTGCTCCCTGCTCGGCCATCTGAAAGACCTCGTTGTAATTTATCTTATCAATAATCCTGGCATCCTGGACGATTCTGGGATCAGCTGTCATAATTCCATCCACGTCGGTATATATCTCAATGGCTTCAGCTCCTAACGCTTCGCCCAAAATGCTGGCAGTAAAGTCGCTACCTCCTCTGCTCAATGTCGTTATATCGCCCTTTTCTGTAACGCCTTGGAAGCCAGCTACTACGGGTATATAATCTTCTTCCAGGTACTCCAGAATCCTAAACGGCTCAACTCTCAACACTTCCGCGTTCCCGAAGGTATCGTCCGTTATGATGCCGGCCTGAGCCCCCGTCAACGCTGCTGCTTTTACGCCTTTGTTTATGAGGCTACATGCCATAACCGCAGAGGATATGACCTCACCGCATGACATCAAAAGGTCCAGCTCTCGCAGCGAAACATAAGAATTCTGCGCTTTAACCAAGTTTATGAGGGTATCCGTGGCATACGTATCCCCTTTTCTTCCCATAGCAGATACCACTACCACGCACTTGTATCCTTTTTCTCTAGCTTTTAGTATTTTCTGTATGACCATTTCTCTTCGCTCAGGCGTTGCTACAGATGTACCTCCGAATTTCTGCACCAATATTTTCATCAAAATCCCCCTAAACACTATATTTTATTAACTATTATATCTGCTATTTTTATTAAATTCAACCACGATAATATCCGATCCTATCTTCCTTATGTTTTCCCAGGGAATCCTGATATTGGTTTTCTCTGCAGCCCTAAAAGAAAGCTTCCCTCCGCTGTTGATTAAAAAAGCCTCAATTTTACCGGTGTTTTCGTCAATGAGGAGATCCGCATCTTCCAGCAGCCCTAGCTTGGTTCCATCGCTTAAATTTATAATTTCCTTTCCTCCAAAACGGCTAAGCCTCACGATAATCACCTCACAAAACGTCTGAAACCCTACCTATTTTAAAGCCGTTGCGCTTTAGCTCGTTTACAATAGTAGGTAGGGCTTCCACGGTATCCTTGGTCGGATGCATGAGAATTATGGCGCCATTATGGTACTTTTTTATGACTCTGTTCACCACAGCGGGTGCTCCATCACCTCTCCAATCTATGGTATCCACGCTCCACATAATCACCTTATGCCCCAGAGCCTCTGCTACTTTGACCGTAGTATCATTAAAATCGCCGTAAGGCGGAGCAAAAAGCAGAGGTTTCTGCCCCGTGATTGATTTAAGCAACTCGTCGTTTTTTACTATATCATTTTTTACCTGTTCAGCGGATAAAGTGCTGTATTTTACATGGGTATAGCCATGGCTTCCTATCTCATAGCCTTTCTGATAAATTTCTTTTATAAAATTTTTATTTTTTTCGGCCCAGTTTCCCTCAAAAAAAAAGGTAATCTTTATACCTTGATCATCAAAATAATCCAGCATCTGCCTCAGGTAATCATCTCCCCACGCCACATTACAGGCAAAAGCCACAATCTTTGTCTTATCGTCCCCTTTATAAATAGGATCCTGGTTCATGGTGTTGATAGCCTTGCCGGCAAAAAGCAAGACCATGAGCACTACAATGAGAATTATAATCGCTATCGCAATAAGCAAATGAACCTTTTTGGGCTTTACATAATAAATCTTCATTAGGTACCCCTCCTTTTATCTTTACATTCTATGTGTATTTTCGAGTATAACATTTTATAACCAAAAGTAAAAACATAGAAAGCAGTTCTCAATTGTGCTAAAATTATATAGAAACAGATCGATTATCGTTGAAAGGGGATTTTTATATGGAGAAAAAGTTTCCACGCACCAATGTAGGCGGTGTGTCTCTGTCCAGGATGATCATAGGAACTAACTGGATACTTGGTTATAGCCACACCAGTAATGCTGCCGATAACTTTATAAAGCGACAAAATTCAACGGTAGAAGCTATTACAAGCATACTGGAGGTATTTTTAAACTCGGGTGTTGATACAATTATGGGGCCTTTTGCAGGCAATAGACAATTAATCGACGCTGTCAGAGCAGCGGAAGACCGCATGGGGAAAAAAATGATTATCATAGATACGCCGATAATCAATGTAGACGATAACGCCATGGCCCGCAAAGAAGCTGAAGAAGTTATCGCTTTAAGTAAACGAATCGGCGCAACCTTTTGCCTCCCCCATCACACCTCTGTAGAACAGCTGGTCAATAAGAACAAAAAGACTATAGAAAGGTTACCAGATTATCTGAAGATGATACGCGACCACGACATGATACCAGGATTATCCTGCCATATGCCAGAACTTATCGTCTATTCAGACCTTAATGGATATGACGTAGAGACGTATATACAGATTTACAACTGCGCAGGTTTTTTAATGCAGGTGGAAATTGAATATGTACATAAAATAATATGGAGTGCTAAAAAACCTGTGATGACTATCAAACCTATGGCAGCAGGACGCGTAAGTCCTTTTGTAGGCCTGACGTTCTCATGGCACACCATACGGCCATGTGATATGGTAACTGTAGGCTGTTTGACCCCTGAAGAAGCCGAAGAGGACATAGAAATCTCTCTGGCTGCTTTAGAAGGGCGTCCGCCTATGCTAGAAGGACGTGACAGCCCTAACAAAACGGAAATAATGAAAAATCCCTTATAAGTGCAGGAATAGATTAAACCTCTTTAGCATTGTTTATTTATTCCACCCTTTCTTTAAATCATAAAAACACGCCCTACATTTCAACTACAAAAGTCCTGACTTATGGTCAGGACTTTTTATTTAACTCTTTTATATACATATAATATTTGGTTATATACTCATCTAATTCCTTACTTTTTTTTATAACTTCCTCGTCAATCCCCTGTTCTTCAATTAAAAGTTCAAGTTCTGCTCTGAGTAATTCAATGTTTTTTAGCAGGATGTCAATTTGCTTTTTATTCATTTTAACCACCTCGGATGTAGTTTTCCAAGGTGGCATGAGGTTTTATTCCCGGACATAAAAAATACGCCTTATGGCGTACTACCAGATATAATACGTTTTTTCTTCATTTTGCTGATAAAACTCACAAAATGGCTTGAACAACATATTTTGAAATAAAAAAACATAAACCACGTGGTTTATGTTTTTTTTATTTGCGCTTTTCATTTTTGCTGTCCTCCAGGGCATCTTTACGCGAAAGATTAATCCTCCCCTGTTTATCTATGTCCGTAACCTTTACCAGTATCTTATCTCCTACGCTCACTGCTTCCTCTACGGACTTAATCCTCGTCTTAGACAATTTGGATATATGCACAAGGCCTTCTTTGCCAGGCGCTATCTCCACAAAAGCGCCAAAAGGCGTAATCCTTGTAACTTTCCCTAAATACGTGGTACCTACTTCCACGTCTTTTGCTATGCTCTCTATCATCTCTATAGCCCGCTTGCACGCTTCAATATCCGGGGCAGAGACGTAAATCCTACCGTCCTCCTCTATGTCTATCTTGGTATGGGTTTCATCGATGATTTTATTTATAGTCTTGCCTCCCGTTCCTATTATATCCCTGATTTTATCTACATCAACCACAGTGGTAAGTATCTTTGGCGCATATGGCGATAAATGAGGTCTTGGCTTATCAATGACCTGAAGCATCTTTTCCAATATATAAAGCCGGCCTTTTCTCGCTTGCTCCAGCGCTTTTTGCAGTATCTCTTTTCCTATCCCATGGATCTTTATATCCATCTGAATGGCGTTTATGCCCTTTGCCGTACCTGCCACTTTAAAATCCATATCCCCTAAAAAGTCCTCTAACCCCTGAATATCCGTCAATATAGCTACTTTGTCCCCTTCTTTTATAAGGCCCATAGCTACGCCGGCTACCGGTGCCTTTATGGGAACGCCTGCGTCCATCAGCGCCAGGGTGCTTCCGCATACGCTGGCCTGGGATGTAGAACCGTTAGAACTTAAGACCTCTGAAACCAGCCTTATGGTATAAGGGAACTCGTCTTCTGAAGGTATGACAGGTTCTAATGCCCTCTCTGCCAGAGCTCCATGGCCTATCTCCCTTCTGCCCGGTCCTCTCAAAGGCCTTGTCTCACCCACGCTATACGGCGGGAAGTTGTAATGATGCATAAACCTCTTAAATTCTTCGTCTCCAAGGCCATCCAATATCTGTATATCTCCCATGGCGCCAAGAGTAGCTACCGTGAGAACCTGGGTTTGGCCCCTGGTAAACAAACCAGAACCGTGAGCCCTGGGCAGCAAGCCTACCTCGCAGTAAATAGGCCTTATTTCATCTAGTGCCCTCCCATCTACCCTGTAGCCGTCTTCTATCACCATCTTTCTCATCTGCTCTTTGGTGATGTTGTACAGGATCTCGTCGATGTCCTGCTCCTTATCTGGATACTTTTCCAGGAAAACCTGCATCACTTCTTCATTGACCTTATCCAGATTTTCTGTGCGCTTTTGTTTGTCATCGCTTAAAAGGGCCTCTCTTATTTTTTCGGTGGCGTATTCTCTAACCTCTTTATCCACCTGTTCATCAGGCGTAAACACCGTGTACTCCATCTTGGGCTTACCCACTTCAGCTACTATCTTCTCCTGAAATTCCACGATCTTTTTGATCTCTTCATGGGCAAACATTATAGCATCCAGCATTACATCCTCGGGTATTTCATTGCCACCGGCCTCTACCATCATAATAGCATCCTTAGTTCCAGACACCGTAAGGTGCAATGTGCTCTTTTCCCTCTCCTTGAGAACAGGGTTGAGAACCAATTTGCCATCCACAAGCCCTACAACCACAGAGCCCGTAGGTCCATCAAAAGGTATGTCGGATATAGAAAGGGCTACGGACGAGCCTATCATAGCAGCTATCTCCGGTTGGTTATCAGGATCTACCGACAAAACAGTGACTATGACCTGCACATCGTTTCTGAACCCGTGAGGGAATAGCGGTCTTATCGGCCTATCTATTAAACGGGCTGTCAAAATAGCCTTGTCTGACGGCTTTCCTTCCCTCTTTATAAATCCGCCGGGGATCTTGCCTATAGAGTAAAGCCTCTCCTCATATTCCACGCTTAACGGAAAAAAATCCACGTCTTCCCTGGGCTCCTTTGAAGCACAGGCCGTAACCAGAACCACCGTATCCCCATAGCTCACCAGAGCAGAGCCATTAGCCAGCTGTGCCACCTTACCCAAGGATACTCTAAGCTTTCTCCCTGCCAATTCCATTTCGTAGATTTTCTCTTCCATAAATTTAACCTCCTTTCACAATATTATAACCTTGCGGCTTTTAAATTAAAAGAGCGAGTGCTTCTCGCCCTTATTTTCTGAGATTTAATTCTTCTATAAGTTGCTTATACTTATTGTAGTCTTTTTTCATAAGGTAATTTAGCAAAGACCTTCTCTTGCCCACCATTTTCAAAAGACCTCTTCGGGAATGGTGGTCTTTTTTGTGCACAGCCAGATGCTCATTTAAATCGTTTATCCTCTTGGTCAACAGAGCAATCTGAACTTCCGGTGACCCCGTATCGCCCTCGTGCTTTTTGTACTTGTCGATTATCTCCTTTTTGACTTCTTTGCTCAGAGCCATAAATTTCACCTCCTCAGCATATCTTTCACCGATTACCTAGAAGCCGTCGGTGACTCGGCTTTCTAAGTAATGGCATCTATAACCTTTACTATTTTAACACAAAACGTGGCGGTTGTAAAATAGATTGTCGTAATTTAAGGCATATCTCACATCTTCCTGTAATTGTCTCTTTAAATCCCCTATCCTCTCAAACTTTATCTCGTCTCTTATGCGCTTTAAAAACACAATCTTAACAGCTTCACCGTATAAATCCCCAGAATAACCTATTAAATGGCTCTCTACGGTCATCTCACTGTCGTCCTTTACTGTGGGTTTCACTCCCACATTGGTTATGCTTAAATACCTATTCCCACAAGCAAATGTGTGCGTTACATATACGCCCTTTTTAGGCAAGCACCTATTTTTACAGCAATTTAAATTCACCGTTGGAAAACCTATAGTGCGACCCAATTGCTTTCCCTTCACCACCACGCCTTTAATCTCGTAATACCTACCCAGATAGTCTTTCGCCACATCCACCTGGCCTTCAGATATGAGATTTCTTATATAAGTGCTGCTTACTACATTGCCGTAAACCTTAGCAGGAGAGACAACTTTTAAATAAACGCCATGGGCATCGCAAAGGTCTGCAATCTTTTGGGCATTTCCCATACCTCTATAGCCCATCCTAAAGTTCTCACCGATAACCAGTGCTTTACATCCCAGCCTGTTTACCAGAACTTCTTTAAAAAAATCCATGTAGCTCATCTGGGACAGCGAACAGTCAAAGTCCAATGTTATGATAAAATCGGGGTTACATTTTTTTAAAAACCGGATTTTATCGTCAAAATCGGTCAGAAGGCAGAGGCTTTTACGTGGATATAAGATAGACGATGTATGGCCTTTAAATGTAAATATGACTTTATAAAGCCCCTGACTGGACGCCACATTTTCTAGGGCGCTTATCAGCTTTTGATGGCCTACATGTACACCATCAAAATTCCCTATGGTAATAGCTGTGCTATGTAATTTTACATTTTTTATATCATTCAAGATCTCCATGTTTATCTCCTCGGCGTAAATACATTTAATACCTTTATAATCCCGCTGGCCCGCTGTCCAATGGCCAGGAAACTCCCATTTTCAGAATATATGCGCACCTTTTGATCCTCTCCTTTATACGATGCCGATAGCCTCCCACCGTTCAAAGCCTTTATCGCATCACTTTCTGAAACCACTATTTTCTCTAAGTCTTTAAGAGGGTAATCCACAGGCAGCATATCATCCTCTCTCAAGTGCTCTACATCTACCGATTCCTTTAATGAAAAGACCCCCGATTTTACCCGCTCCAACGACAGCATATAACCGCACGTTTTTAAAGACGTCGCTATGTCATTGCACAATGTCCTGATGTACGTGCCTTTTGAACACCTTACCCTGAATTTAACGAGATTAGGCTTAAAATAGTTTAAAATAGCTATATCATATACTGTTACCTTTACAGGTTCCCTTTCCACAGTAAGCCCTGACCTGGCGAATTCGTATAGCTTTTTTCCACCTACTTTCTTAGCTGAGTACATAGGGGGTACCTGCAGGATATCGCCTTTAAATTTCTCCATTACTTCTTCCAAATCATCAGCGCTTATATCGGGCACAGGTTTTATTTCAACAACATTTCCATACCTGTCCTGGGAATCTGTAGCTATGCCCAAAAGCATGGTGGCGATGTATTCTTTATCCTGTTGCTCAATGTGCCTTATGACTTTAGTAGCGGCATTTACAGCTACAGGCAATACGCCAGAAGCACCAGGGTCCAGCGTCCCTAGATGCCCCGCTTTTACTTTAAAACGCCTTTTTACCATCTCCACTACTTCATAAGACGTCATGCCCACAGGCTTATAGACGTTAAAAAAACCATCCAAATAGCACTTCACCTCATCGTCCGCCTTTTATTGCATCAGCGCAGGCCCTGACCACTCTTTCAATAGCTTCTTCCATGGGAGCTTCTACAAAACAGCCCGATGCCAGAACATGTCCTCCTCCTCCAAAAACAGCCGCCACCTTGCTTACGTCTAGGGCCTTGGACCTGAAACTGACTTTTATCCTGCCATCTTCTTCTTTAAACAAAAGCCCGATTTCTACGCCATCAATGCACCTAGGATAATATACCAATCCCTCCGTATCCGACGGCTTTGCGCCACACTTTTCCAGCATAGCTTTTGTAACCACTATATAAGCTATAGAACCATCTTCTACTACCCTCAGCGTCTTCAACGCTTCACATATCAGCAACACCTGACTTAATGTCTTTTTTTCGAAGATTTCTTCGGAAATCTTCCTCAAATCAGCTCCGTTGTTTAACAGGTCTGCCGCTACCTCATGGGTTATGCTGGTAGTATTGCCGTACATAAATCTCCCCGTATCTGTAGCCAGACTGCAATAAAGGCACGTGGCAATACGGTTATCAAATTCTACGCCTAAAAGCTTTATTAATTGATAGACGAGCTCAGCGCAAGCGCCGGAATTGGAGTCGACCACATTGTAATCAGCGTACATGGTATTGCTTATATGGTGATCTACGTTTATTTTCACGGGAACCTTTGAGTACAGCTCTTCAGCCCTTCCCATTCTGCCTTCATCGCTGCAATCAATGGCCACAGCAGCATCATAGTGATTTTCTATTTCAGGGCTGTACTTCAGGATCTTATCGCTTTTGGGTAAAAACCTAAAATCGCCGGGAACGTCATCATCTATGACTATATCTCCTTCTATGCCTAACTTGTTTAAACCGTGCAAAAGAGCCAGGGTTGAGCCTATCCCATCGCCATCAGGGGAAATGTGGGTTACGATCAACACCTTTTTAGAGCTCTTTAATATCCTTACGATTTCACTCATCACCATCATTTTTTTCTACCTCGTTTCTCAGATTGTCAATTAACTTCGTTATGTGGATGCCTCTTTCTATAGAGTTATCCAGTTGTACGTCTATTTCAGGCGTATAAAAAGTCTTTATTTTACTACCCACCTCTTTGCGCAAAAAACCAGAGGCCTTTTTCAGCGCCTCAATAGTAGCGGCTCTTTCTTCATCGCTGCCGTATACGCTTACGTAAACCTTGGCATGTCTCATGTCCTTTGATACGTCCACATGAGTCACACTGGTTAACGGAGCTATCCTAGGGTCTTTTAACTGGTTTTTTATGAGGTCGCTTATAACCTTCTTGATCTCCTCAGCAACCCTGTTTGCCCTGTAATTCATAGCCAATAACCTCGCTTATCTTTGTACTTCTTCCGTCGTAAATGCCTCTATAATATCACTTTCCTTGATGTCGTTAAATTTTTCCAGCATCAAGCCGCACTCGTAACCCGCAGCCACTTCTCTCACATCATCTTTAAACCTCTTTAACGATATAATCTTGCCTTCATAAACCACCGCACCGTCTCTTACCAGCCTCACAGACGCAGTCCTAGTAATCTTACCGTCCAAGACATAGCATCCTGCTATAGTCCCCAGTCCCGATACTTTAAACAACTGCCTCACTTCAGCTCTTCCCAAATATACTTCACGGTACTCGGGTTCCAGCAAGCCCTTTAAAGCCTTTTCTATATCGTCTATTACGTCATATATGATCCTGTACAGCCTTATATCTACTTTTTCTCTTTCAGCCAGATCCCTAGCCTTAGAATCAGGTCTCACATTGAAGCCTATTATAATGGCATTGGACGCAGAAGCCAGCATTACATCCGTCTCTGTTATAACTCCAACGCCTTCGTGCAGAATGTTAACCCTAAGCTCATCGCTGCTCAGCTTTAAAATAGCCTGCTTTAACGCTTCCACAGATCCCTGGACATCAGCTTTAACTATGACGTTCAGTTCTTTTATGTTGCCCTGCTGCATCTGGTCAAACAGGTCTTCCAGCGTCACCTTCTGCGCCGCGGACCTTGTCTCTTTCATCTTTTCTTTTCTTGCCTCTGCCAATTCCCTGGCTTTTTTCTCGTCTTCTACTACCACCAACAAATCCCCTGCTTCCGGTACCTCGGAAAGCCCCAATACCTCTACAGGCGTAGAAGGACCTGCCTGCTTTAGCTTTCTGCCCTTGTCATCAAACAAGGCCCGAACTTTGCCGTAAGCGGTTCCCACTACAATAGCATCCCCTACTCTTAGCGTGCCGCTCTGTACTATAACCGTCGCCACAGGGCCACGGCCTTTATCCAAAAGCGCCTCTATAACGGTACCTCTGGCCTGCTTGTCAGGGTTAGCTTTTAATTCCTGCATTTCGGCTACCAACAGTATCATTTCCAGCAGGTCGTTTATGCCTTGTTTTTTCGTAGCCGAAACCGGTATGCAAATGGTGTCTCCTCCCCACTCTTCTGGTATTAACCCATATTCCGTAAGTTCCTGTTTTACCCTGTCAGGATTGGCTTCGGCCTTATCTATTTTATTTATAGCGACAATTATAGGGACTTTAGCTGCTTTTGCGTGGTTGATCGCCTCGACGGTTTGAGGCATTACCCCATCGTCAGCAGCAACTACCAAAACCGCTATATCCGTCACCTGTGCTCCTCTTGACCTCATAGAGGTAAAAGCCTCATGCCCAGGCGTATCGAGAAAGACTATCTTTTTGCCATTGAGCTCTACTGTAGAAGCGCCGATATGCTGCGTAATGCCTCCTACTTCCCGAGCTGTCACATTGGTGTTTCTTATAGCGTCCAGTAACGAGGTTTTACCGTGATCCACGTGACCCATAACCGTAACAATAGGCGGCCTAGGTTTCAGGCTTTGAGGATCGTCTTTTTCTTCATCCAAGACCTCACCGCTGTCGGCCTCTTTCTTTTCTACTGTTATACCGTATTTATCCGCGAGCTTTTGCACCACTTCGTAAGGAAGCACATCGTTTATCTTTAGCATGTATTTCATAAAAAGGAGATCTCTAACCACTTCAGAAGGATTTTTCTTTATGAGCTCAGCAAACTCCCTTACGGTCATGCCTTCAGCAAACTCAATTTTATCCACCGGTGCGTTCTGCTGTTGCTGGACAGCGGTGCTTTCCATGGCCGCTTTTTTATTTTTCTTCTTCTTAACACTTTTCCTCTGCTTAAACCTGTCTTCCTCATTAAATTCGGCCTCATATTTATCAAAATCGTCCTTATCCTCGCTATCATCCCGCGCCTCTAAAGATATAGTCTCCTTTTTCTTTGTGGCTTCATCGCTCTTTGTCTCTTTAACCAATTCCACTATCATATCCACCTCCTCATCTTCCAATGTACTCATGTGATTTTTCACATGGACACCCAAATCCAGCAACTTGGATATTAAATCCTTGCTGGATATGTTGAGCTCTTTAGCTAACGTGTACACCCGCATTTTTGACATGGCATTACCTGGTTCAAAAGCTTAACTGCATTGCAGTTAACGGCCTTCCCATGACCAGGCTTTCCTCCTTTCGATAAATTTGCCCTCTATGAGGGCGTACAAGGCAGGAAGACCTCCCCTTCCCCTACCTATCTGCTGTCTGCTGCGCCGCTTATCGCATCCGCAAACCCTTTATCCACAACGCATACAACAGATCTCGGACTTTTGCCCAAAAAGTGCCCCAGTTCATCTTTCCGCCCGCTCACGATTACAGGGACATTGGATCTGTGACATAAGTCCATAATTTGCCGCACCGTGTTATCCGCTGCGTCTTCCGCAATTATCACTAATTTTGCCTTTTTTTTCGTTATAGCCTGTCTTGTTAAAAAAATTCCCGATTTAATCTTGCCCGCGCGCTGGGCAAGCCCTAACAATGAGTAAAACTTTCTATTGTCCCTCAATTTTATCATATTCCTCTCTTATCCTCACAAGGTCTTGCTCGGAAATCTGCGTGTTTAAAGCCTTTTCCAGCTTTTCTTTAATCAACGTCTTTTTAAGACAATCTTCATTGGGACAAAAATAAGCCCCGCGACCAGACACCTTTCCTGTGGTATCCAGCTGTATTTCACCCGTCTTGGCGTTTTTAACTATCCTTATAAGTTCTCTCTTGGGCTTTGATTGCATGCACCCCAGGCACTTTCTCATAGGCACTTTTTTCACCGCAGCCATCAGACATCACCACGCTATTTAGATTCTACGCTGTTTATGTCGATTTTCCAGCCCGTAAGTTTAGCCGCCAGTCGGGCATTCTGCCCTTCTTTACCTATGGCCAAAGACAGCTGAAATTCAGGTACAAAAACTCTGGCCACTTTTTCTTCTTCATTTATATCAACTTTTAGTATAGTGGCAGGGCTCAGCGCGTTGGATACAAATTCGCCGACGTCTTTGCTCCACTTCACTATATCTATCTTTTCTCCTTTTAATTCGTTTACTACAGCCTGGACCCTAGTTCCTTTAAAGCCCACACAGGCACCAACGGGATCTACATTCTCATCGTGAGAAAATACCGCCATTTTTGTCCTGGACCCGGCCTCCCTGGCTATGCTCTTAATCTCTACCAATCCCTCGTAAATTTCAGGTACTTCTTGTTCAAAAAGCCTTTTTACAAGCCCGGGATGGGTACGTGACACTATCACAGCAGGGCCTTTTGTGGTTTTCTTGACCTCTACCACAAAGAGCTTTATCCTGTCTCCAGGTTTATACGATTCTCCCGGAATTTGCTCGGAAAAAGGCAGCGTCGTCTCCATCCTTCCCAGATCTATAAGCATATTTTTGGTTTTTTTATCCACCCTAGTTACAACACCTGTTATTATGTCATTTTCTTTTGTCAGAAAATCCTCGTACAAGACGCCCCTTTCCGCTTCACGGATTTTCTGAACCACCACCTGTTTAGCTGTTTGAGCTGCTATTCTTCCAAATTTTTTCGGGGTGATTTCCACCTCCACTACGTCGCCGATCTGGTAAAGCGCACTTATCTTACGAGCCTCTTCAAGGCTTATTTCCATTTTGTCGTCGTGCACCTCGGGAACCACTACTTTTTGCGCCATAACCTTTATAATCCCTGTATCCCTGTTTATATAGACCTTGGCGTTCTGCGCCGTTCCGAAATTCTTTCTGTACGCTGTCATCAAAGCCGTCTCTAAAGCGTCCAAAATGACATCTTTGCTTATACCTTTATCTTTCTCTATTTGATCCAGCGCCTCAATTAATTCCCCGTCCATGATATCAAACCCCCATCTAAAATTCAAAATACAAACGCGCCGAGGAAATTTTATCCAACGGTATCAACATATCCTTTCCTTCCTCTACTTCTACATAAACATTGCCTTCGCTGTAACCCTTAAGCACCCCTACGATTTCCTTTTTGCCATCTACTTGCTGATAAAACCTTAAATAAGCCTTTTGTCCTTTAAAGCGCTCGTAATCTTCAGGCCTTTTAAGGGGCCTTTCTACACCCGGCGAAGATACTTCCAGTATATAACTATTTTTTATCGGGTCCACTTCGTCCAACCTATCGCTTAAATACCTGGATAAGTCTTCGCAATCGTTTAAAGTCACGCCTCCTGGTTTATCAATATACACCTTTAAGTGCCATTCTTTGCCCTCTTTTACGTATTCCACATCCACTATTTCGATGTCTTTGCCCTCTAAATACGGCTGTATCAATGATCTAGTTATATCTTCTATTCTTGACATAAAAATCCTCCTGATTATTCACTCGTAATAACACGAAAGAGTGGGTACTACCCACTCTCTTCCAATGCTCTACTGGTTATTATAACACAGTTGTATCGATAATGCAATAAGGTGCATCCACCCGTCAAATGTCAAATAAAGACAGCTGGCTGGTCTCAGACATGCCTTTCAAACACCCGTGCTTGCTCAAGATCTCTATAACCGTTTTGCTCAGTCTGGCCCTCTCTCTCAAATCTTCAACCGAGACAAATTTACCCTCCTGGCGAGCCCTGACTATGTTTTGAGCAGCAGCCAGTCCTAATCCGGCGAGAGAATTAAGAGGAGCCAGTAAGCCATCCTCTTTGACTATAAACTTTACCGCGTCAGATTGGTATATATCCACAGGATAGAGCTTTATCCCCCTCATGTACATCTCAAGGGCTACCTCCAGAATAGTTAGCATGTTCTTTTCCTTGGGCGTCATGTCATTTCCCTTGTTGTTCAACTGACTTATAACCCGCCTTATCTCTTCCTCTCCCTTTACTACCACATTTGCGTCAAAATCGTCGGCTCTTACTGTAAAGTACGTAGCGTAAAACTCTTTGGGGTAGTGCACTTTAAAGTAAGCTATCCTAAAAGCCATCATAACATAAGCTGCAGCATGGGCTTTGGGAAACATGTACTTTATCTTTTTACACGACTGAATAAACCATTCAGGAACGCCCTTTGCTCTCATGGCTTCCACGTCTTCATCGCTGAGCCCTTTGCCTTTCCTTACTTTTTCCATGATCTTAAAAGACAGCTTGGGTTCTACTCCTTTTTGCAGGAGATATAGCATTATATCATCCCTGGTACATATGACTTCTTTTAAAGTCGCAACGCCGTCCCTTATCAGGTCCTGAGCGTTATTTAACCACACGTCTGTCCCGTGAGATAGGCCGCTTATCCTTATCAATTCCGCAAAAGTGGTAGGACGGGTATCTACCAGCATTTGCCTTACAAATTTAGTACCAAATTCTGGTAGCGCCAGCGTGCCCACCTCGCAATTTATATCTTCGGGCTTTACCCCTAAAGGCTCTGTAGACGTAAATAATTTCATGGTATCTTTATCGTCTAGAGGAATAGATCTGGCGTCTACCCCTGTCAGGTCTTCCAGCATCCTTATCACAGTGGGATCGTCGTGGCCGAGTATATCCAGCTTCAGCAGCCTGCCGCTTAACGAATGATAGTCGAAGTGAGTGGTTATCACTGAAGAGCTGCTGTCATCAGCAGGGTGCTGTATTGGCGTAAACTCGTATATCTCGTTGTCTTTGGGGACAACCATAAGCCCCCCTGGGTGCTGCCCTGTAGTGCGCTTTACCCCAGTACAGCACTGAACAAGCCTGTCTATTTCAGGCAAATGGACTTTTAGATTGTGGTCGTCGATGTACTTTCTGACAAAACCGTAGGCGGTTTTATCGGCTAGGGTTCCAATGGTTCCAGCCCTAAAAACATGGCCTTTGCCAAAAAGCTCTTCTGTGTACTTGTGAGCAACGGGCTGGTATTCCCCAGAAAAATTGAGATCTATGTCAGGCTCTTTATCGCCGTCAAAACCTAAAAACACCTCAAAAGGTATGTCAAAACCGTCTTTTCTAAGGGCTGTACCGCAAACAGGGCAATCCTTGTCTTCAAGGTCAGGCCCTGACCCTACGCTGCCATCGGTGTAAAACTCTGAATACTTACACTTGGGGCACACATAATGGGGAGGCAAAGGGTTGACTTCTGTAATACCGCTCATGGTGGCCACCAATGAAGAGCCTACAGATCCCCTGGAGCCCACAAGGTAACCGTCGTCATTGGATTTTTTCACAAGCCGCTGGGCAATGATGTACAGTACCGCGTATCCGTGGTTTATTATAGAGTCCAATTCCCTTTTCAAGCGCTTATCCACTATATCCGGCAGAGGGTCCCCGTATACCTCATGGGCCTTGTTAAGCACCATCTCCCTGAGCTCTTGTTCTGCTCCGGGGATTTTAGGCGTATACGTCTCATCGGGTATTGGCTTTATAAACTCCACCATGTCAGCTATCTTATTGGTATTTTTTACTACTACTTCTTCTGCCACATCAGAACCCAGGTACGAAAATTCATCCAGCATTTCGTCAGTGGTCTTAAAGTACAGAGGAGCTTGGTCGTCGGCGTCCTCAAAGCCAGCACCGTACATCAAGATCCTCCTGGCGACTTCGTCTTGGGGATCCAGAAAGTGTACATCCCCTGTGGCAACCACGATTTTTTTAAGTTTTTTGCCCAGCCGGTATATTTTTCTGTTGATCTCCCTGAGGTCTTCTTCACTGGATACCAGCTGTTTTTTCAACATAAACCTGTTGTTTCCCACAGGCATTATCTCCAGGTAATCGTAAAACTCCGCTATGCTCATAAGCCTCTTTTCGTCAAATCCGCTTAAAATACCCCTGTACAGCTCACCGGCTTCGCAAGCCGAACCCAGGATTAGCCCTTCCCTGTACTTCCTCAAAAGGCTTCTAGGTATCCTGGGCCT
The DNA here is from genome assembly GCF_000427425.1 of Caldanaerobius polysaccharolyticus DSM 13641. Classification (NCBI taxonomy): domain Bacteria; kingdom Bacillati; phylum Bacillota; class Clostridia; order Thermoanaerobacterales; family Thermoanaerobacteraceae; genus Caldanaerobius; species Caldanaerobius polysaccharolyticus. The sequence goes on from NZ_KE386494.1 coordinate 268,564, forward strand.
TCTATAATAGTGCTTAAGATGGGCCTCTGATATTAACCTGTACAGATTTCTCAAGCCCACCATGTTTTTTACCAGTATCACCGCATGATAATGTTCGCTCTTATTGTTTATTTTTCCTGAAAAGCGCTCGTTTAATTCCGCCAGCTTTTTTACCCCTTCAAACTTCAAGGATTCAACGCATTTTATGAATATGTCCGCCGTCGCCTCTGCATCATCCACGGCCCTGTGGTGGTTTTTAAGCTCCACGTGGAGATGCTTGGCTACGGTATCCAGCTTGTGGTTTTTTAGATCAGGGAACATTCCCCTTACCAGCTGTAATGTATCCAGCACCGGATTGTCAAAGGCTATGCCGTATGCCTGTGCTCTGTTTTTTATAAAGGCGATGTCAAAATCAGAGTTGTGCGCAACCAGGACAGCATCTCCTACAAATGACTTAAATTCTCTTAGGACTTGCCCCACCTCAGGTGCGCCTTTTACCATCTCATCGGTTATACCTGTAAGCCTTACGATGTTCTCCGGAATCTTTACGCCGGGGTTTACAAAAGTTGAGAATCTATCCACCACCTCGCCGCTTTTTATCTTAACAGCTCCGATCTCAGTTATGCGGTCTCTTTTTGTATCCAACCCTGTGGTCTCTATATCCAGCACCACGAACTCACAACCTAAGTCCCTATCCCCAGGGTTATAAACCACAGGCATGCCGTCGTCGTATATATACGCCTCTACGCCGTAAATCACCTTTATTCCGTACTTTTTAGCGGCATCGGCAGCTTCAGGATACGCCTGTACCACACCATGATCTGTTATAGCGATGGCCTTATGGCCCCATTGAGCGGCTCTCTTTATGAGGTCCTCTGCTGAATTTACGCCGTCCATGGCGCTCATCCTAGTATGTAGATGAAGTTCCACCCTCTTTTCCTCGGCTTTATCCGCCCTCTCCTCATGCTCAAATACCTCAATATCGCTACACACCATCACCGTATCCCGCACGAAGTTATCGTACCTCACCGCGCCCCTGAATTTGTACCAGTTGTCTTTTTTCACTTTTTCCTTTACATGTCCGTTTTTTTCATCGAGAAAAACCTTGACGTAAAGAGAATCCGTATAATCCGTCACTTTCAAAGTGAGGAGCAATTTCCCTTTTTTCAATGGCCTTTCTTCCACATCAAATACCTTGCCCACTATCGCGGCCCTTTCAATCCCCTCATCTATCTGATTTATGCTTATGCACTGATCTTTAATAGGTTTACCCATTATGACCGGGTCATTGTCAATTTTACCCTGCTCAATTTTATCTTCGCTCGCAATCTCTACGCTGTACATTACATCGCCATCAGGTAGCGCATTTTTCTCCTCTACCAGCTCAAATTGGACCCTGGCCAAAATTCCCGTATATTTAAATATAAGCGAGGCGATAAACTTATCAACGCCTTTTTTCTTCATGAATTCCATACCAAACCTATTGCAAACAGATAAGATAAAGTCTTCGCCTGCTACTTTGTAACCTCTTACAAACTGCTTAGCTATGGGGTACTTATCTGTTATCGCCTCTAGGATATTGGTCCATTGAGACCTTAAATATCCCTCTACGGAATCATACCATATCTCAGGTGCTTTTACTACGACATCTTTAATGAATTGAAACCTCTTCTTTATATCGTCCTTCAACACCTCAGGGTCTTCGCAACCATCTGTATCGACTTCCAGCGTCCTGTTTACAACGTCAAATTTTACGCCTTTTATCACCATATCACCTCCTCACGGAGAGGCAATACACTTTATGATATCCCAGTACATCTTTAACCTCGCTTTAAACCCCGCTATAAACCCAAGCTTCTCTTCTTTCATCACGTGGGTAAGGTCTTTTAAGTACACGTTTTTTACTTTTATACCAGAGCGTCTCGCATACCTGGTAATGGCGATTTCAATGCCGTACTTCACATCTTCCAAAGCCCATATATCCTCCAAGACAAAGCGCTTTAAGGCCCTTTGACCTGACAGATGAGGCGCTATTACCTGGGCAAAATCAGTGGACAACCTTCCGCTAGAAAAAAGCCCTATCGTCATGTCAGCTTCTCCACCCAGCACAGGTCCTAGCAGGTCTCTGATGTGTTCCTCTTTTAACCCTATGAGGTCAGCGTCCAGCATCAATAAAATATCGCCCCGCGCCACCTCAAGGCCTTTTTTCACCGCGCCTCCCTTGCCTACATTTTTTTCTAATTCCACAACCGTGGCGTATTTCCTGGCAATATCTGCTGTCCTGTCAGTGGATCCGTCGTTTACCACGATTATATCGTCGCTGACGCCAGAAGCCACTACCGCCTTGAGTACGCCTTCTATGGTTTTCTCCTCATTATATGCCGGAATGATAACAGACACCATAGACTATCATCCACCTTACAGTTCATTTATACCCTTCATGAGCTCTTGGATTATGTCTTTTTCCGCTATCTTCTTTACTACCTTTCCTCTCTTAAACAGGACAGCGCAGTCCCGACCTCCTGCAATACCAATATCCGCATCCCTGGCCTCTCCAGGTCCATTGACCACACAGCCCATAATAGCCACTTTTATGTCTTTTTGTACCCCCTGCAATCTTTTTTCTATTTCATTGGCTATATTTATAATGTCAACAGTGCACCTGCCGCACGTGGGGCACGATATTATCTCAACGCCTTTTTTCTCAAGGCCGAGCGATTTCAGTATCTGATGTCCCACTTTTACCTCTTCCACAGGATCTGCCGTCAGCGAAACCCTCATGGTATCCCCAATGCCCATCCATAGAAGTATACCCAAACCCACAGAGGATTTTATCGTCCCTCCCCACATAGTACCTGCCTCAGTAATACCTATGTGAAGGGGATAGTCCAGCCGTTGAGACACCATTATGTAGGATTTAACAGTGGTGCTTACGTCAGAGGCCTTCAGAGAAATGACTATGTCCTCAAATCCAAAATCCTCCAGCATCTTTACGTTTTTCAATGCGCTCTCAACCAACGCCTCAGGGGTTCTGCCGTACTTGTCCAGGTATTCTTTTTCTATGGAACCCGAGTTTACGCCTATCCTGATAGGGATGCCGCGATCTTTTGCCGCATCTACCACAGCCTTTATCCTATCAGAAGACCCAATATTACCCGGGTTTATCCTGATTTTATCCGCCCCGCTTTCTATAGACTTAATAGCAAGCCTGTAGTCAAAGTGAATATCAGCCACCAGCGGAATAGCAATCCTTTTTTTTATCTGGGATATGGCAGCGGCTGATGCCTCATCGGGAACCGCGACCCTTACTATGTGGCAACCCGCTTCCTCAAGCCTTTTAATCTGCTGACACGTCGCTTCCACATCTGCGGTATAAGTGGTGGTCATGGATTGAACCGCAATGGGGTGGCCGCCTCCTATTATCACATCGCCTATTTTTACCTCTCTCGTCTTTTTGCCCATGTTCTCACCTGCTCAATCTCAATATGTCCTTGTAGGTCATAAAAATCATAAACAAGATGAGGAATATAAAACCTATGAAATGTATCAGCCCTTCTTTTTCCCTGTCTATAGGTCTCCTCCTAACGGCCTCCACCAGTAAAAATAACAGTCTGCTGCCATCTAAAGCCGGTATAGGCAAAAGATTGATTATCGCCAGGTTAAGGCTGATTAATGATGTAAGGCCTAGTAAATTGTAAAAACCCGACCTGGCCGCTTCTCCTACCACGCTTATAATGCCCACAGGCCCCATAAAATCATTCACAGAAACCCTGCCCGTTACCAAGCCCGTCAAAGATGACAGCATTACCTGTGTTATATAAAATGACTGGTATATGCCGTTTTTAACGTTGACCGCCAGAGATGCTTTATTATTGTAACCTATCTTTCCCTTAGGCGTTATGCCTATCATTGGCTTTTTGTTTTTTTCATCGTACACAGGGGTAACTTTGAAGTCCAGGATCTTACCAGCCCTATTTACTTCGATGGTTACTGGCTTATCCACGCTCTCACTTACTGCAGCTTGAAGGTCGCTCCACGTCTTTATGCTGTAGCCGTCCACCTTCACTACAACGTCTCCAGGCATAATACCGGCTTGAGCAGCAGGGTAATCGGGTATCACCGACTGAACTACAGGCACAGGAGTCACGGTTATAAATCCCATTGCGATGAATATCAATACAGCTACAAGGAAATTCATCAAAGAACCAGCAGCAGCCACCGCAAACCTCGCCAAGACAGGCTTATTGGAATAAGCCCTTATGTCAGTAGAGGATTCATCTTCACCCAGCATCTTGCAGTAACCCCCTATGGGGAAAAGCCTTAGGGAATAAAGGGTTTCGCCCTTTTTAAATCCCACCAGCTTAGGTCCCATTCCGACAGAGAATTCCTCTACCTTTATATCAGAGAGCTTGGCCGCTATAAAGTGGCCCAATTCATGGAAAACTATTAAAATACCGAGAACGATTATAGATATTGCTATCAATTAATTCACCACCATTTTTTTCACTGCATCTCTTGTGCGCCAATCTGCATATATTATATCCTCAAGAGACGGATTGTAAATCGGACTATGCCGATTTAAAGCCTCTTCTATAAAAACAGGGATATCCAAAAACCTTAAAGCGCCTTTAAGAAATAAATCTACCAGCACTTCATTGGCCGCGTTTAAAACCGCAGGGTACGTACCACCTTTAAGCGCTGCATCGTAGGCCAATTGTAAGCACCTAAATTTTTCGCAATCAGGCTTTCTAAAAGTTAGTGTTAGACCGCGCAAGTCCAGTGGTTTAATCATACCTCTGAGCCTTTGTGGATAGGACAGGGCGTACTGAATAGGCAACCTCATGTCAGGAACACCCATCTGAGCCAGAACGGCGCCATCTATAAACTCCACCATAGAGTGCACAACGCTCTCCGGGTGTATCACCACTTCTATGTCATCATATTCAACGCCAAAAAACCAGTGAGCCTCTATGACCTCAAAGCCCTTGTTCATAAGCGTTGCCGAGTCTATAGTTATCTTTTGGCCCATACTCCAGGTCGGATGTTTTAACGCTTGATCCACTGTCACATCTTTTAACATATCAACGGTATAATCTCTAAAAGGCCCTCCTGATGCCGTCAAAATGATCCTCTTGATCTCCCCGTACCCCTCAGGCTTTTGAAGGCATTGAAATATGGCTGAATGCTCGCTGTCCACAGGCAAAATAGCTGTGTTTTTCTCTCGGGCCATGGATACGATTATTTCACCAGCTGTAACCATTGATTCTTTGTTGGCCAGTGCCAGTGTCACACCCTTTTTAAGAGCAGATACAGTGGGCATAAGGCCTGCTATGCCCACAATGGAATTTAATACAATATCAGCAGCGCAAGCTTCCACCAGGCGCGCAGGTGCATCTTCTCCAGTAATGATGTGGCATTTATAATTTAACAGCTCACTGATACAGCTGCTATCTCTCACTATAGCGACCATAGAGGGCTTGAATTCGTTGGCCTGCTGTGCCAGCAATTCTGAATTGTCAAATGCCGACAAGCCCACTACTTTAAATTCCTCTGGATGCTGCTTTATAACTTCCAGAGCCTGCCTACCTATAGAGCCTGTTGAACCCAATATCAAAACCCTTTTCATACCATACCTCTCTTATAAGTATATTTTATCTGCTAGAAAATAAATGACAACACTTACGTAAATTATACTGTCAAATCTATCCAGCACACCACCATGTCCTGGTATTACATTTCCGAAGTCCTTGATCCTGCAATTTCTCTTGATGTACGAAGCGCTTAAATCCCCTATCTGAGATACCACCGAGCCCACAAAGGATATGATCAAAAAAACATAGCTGCTGTGCAAGTAAACCATGGCATAAAAATATACCGTTATGACACACCCCACCACACCACCCACAAAGCCCTCTACGGTTTTGTTGGGGCTTACATCAGGACAAAGCTTTTTTTTGCCAAAAAACCTCCCTATAAAGTAAGCAAAGGTATCAGTGGAAAAAGCTATTATAAAAACCAGCCAAAAGAGCTTCGCATCTACGTCCCTTATCCTTAGAAGAAATACAAAGGGAATTACAGCGTATATAAAACCTGCAATCCTCAAAAAAACCACATTTACACTGCGCTTATTCAATATAGCAAAGGTCATGAGTACAATAAAATAAACATATATCAAGATATCAGAAGACACCACTTCATTCAATACAAAAAAAACCGCTATGTACAGATAGCCGATTAAATCCAGATAACCCGATTGGCCGTTGCTATTGGCTTTATTAAACTCGCGATACGCAATTGCCGCCAGGAGGAACATGGCTACTTTCAACGGTATCCCGCCGTACACTCCAACGGCGATCAACATAGGTATTCCGATTAATGCGCTCAAAACTCTTTGTTTTAGCATTATAATCCTCCAAAACGCCTTTCCCTTTCCTGATAATCGGCTATAGCCGACAATAGGTCTTTTTCGGAAAAATCCGGCCACAAGGTGTCAGTATACCATAATTCTGAATAAGCGATCTGCCAGAGTAAAAAATTGCTCACCCTGTATTCTCCCCCTGTGCGTATCAAAAGATCGGGGTCAGGCATCCCCGCTGTGTAAATATAATTTGAAAACAGCTTTTCATCTATATCCTCTTCGCTTATCTTTGAGCTCTTAACGCCCTTAATTATCTCTTTAACAGCATTTACGATCTCCAGCCTGCCACCGTAATTTAAGGCCAGATTTACAATTAAGCCGTCATTGTCCTTCAATAATTGTTTGGCTCTCTCTATTTCAAACCTTACGTCATCTTTAAAAGAGGATATATCGCCGATGAAGTTTAACCTTACATTGTTTTTGTTTAACTCCATTACTTCACGCCGTAAATAATACACCAATAATTTAAAAAGGGCACTTACTTCTCTCTCAGGGCGTTTCCAGTTTTCCGTGGAAAAAGCGTACAACGTAAGGTACTTAACCCCTATTTGGGAACAAAACTCTATAATTCTCTTCACCGTCTTTATACCTGCCCTGTGCCCAGCGGTTCTTGGCATACCTCTCTTCTGTGCCCACCGGCCGTTCCCATCCATAATTATAGCGATGTGCTGCGGTATCTTACTCCCATCTATGTCCATGGTTTCATCCATTAATCTCACCTTTTTTATATCTCCATGATCTCCGCTTCTTTTTTAGCGCAAATCTCGTCTACTTGCTTTATATACTTGTCCGTCAGTTTCTGCACCTCGTCCTGGCCTTTTTTCATCTCGTCTTCCGATATCTCCTTGTTTTTCTCCATCTTTTTAACCTGGTCAATAGCCTCTCTGCGGACATTTCGTATAGCAACCCTGCTGGTCTCTGCGATTTTGTGTACCATCTTGACCATTTCCTTTCTCCTCTCTTCTGTCAATTCAGGCAGGACCAGCCGTATCACCTTGCCGTCACTGGTGGGATTCAACCCAAGGTCAGAAGTCTGAATGGCCTTTTGAATCAAGTTAAGGGAAGAAACATCCCACGGCTGAATCACTAAAACCCTGGGTTCAGGTACACTAATTGTGGCCAGCTGATTGACGGGCATAGCGGTACCGTAATAATCCACCTTTACCCTTTCTAATATAGCGGGATTTGCTCTCCCCGTCCTTATAGATGCAAGCTCTTTTTTAAAATTCTCTACTGCTGCTTTCATATTTTTCTCAGCCGCTGAATACACATCCTTTAACATAAAATCACTCCTTTACCACTGTTCCTATATTTTCTCCGAGGATTACCCTCTTTATATTGCCTTTTTTAGTTAGATCAAACACGATTATAGGTATGTTGTTGTCCATGCACAGTGAAGTAGCTGTGGAATCCATCACCCCTAAGCGCATATTTAAAACATCTTTATATGTAAGCTCATCAAACTTTTTAGCTTCCTTATTTATACGAGGATCGCAGTCGTACACGCCGTCTACCTTTTTTGCCAGGAGTATAACATCTGCATCTATTTCAGCAGCTCGCAGAGCCGCTGTAGTATCCGTTGAAAAAAAAGGACTGCCAATTCCCGCTGCAAATATAACAACCCTGCCTTTTTCCAGATGCCTTATAGCTCTTCTCCTTATATAAGGTTCTGCAACCGCTCTCATCTCAATAGCGGTCTGCACTCGTGTAGGGATATTTCTTTTTTCCAGAGAGTCCTGCAGCGCCAGGGCATTTATAACCGTCGCCAGCATCCCCATGTGGTCCGCTGTGGACCTGTCCATCCCTATGCCACTTCTTCCTCTCCATATATTTCCCCCACCTACCACTACACCTATATCCACGTTAAGTTTTTTTACCTCCGCTATCTCCTCAGCTATCTGATTCACTGTATCAAAATCTATCCCAAAGCTTTTATCTCCTGCTAACGCTTCTCCCGATATTTTAAGTATAACCCTATTGTACACGGGTTTTTCCAATTTTAGCCCTCCTCAATGATATATTATATTCTCTGTAACTTATAAAAATCCTCTTTAATTCGTGAAAAAGGGAACACCATGGTGTTCCCCTTGATTTAACGATTAAGCTCCCGGGCCACTTCCTCAGCTATGTCGCATTTCTTCTTTTCTATGCCCTCGCCTAATTCAAATCTCGCAAATCTCCTTATAACTACGTTTTCGCCAATCTTGGCAATTAACTCATTTAAAAGCTGCTTTATGGTCTTGCTGTCGTCCCTGATAAAAGGTTGCTCCAAAAGGCAGACCTCTTTATAATATTTTTCCAACCGCCCTTCCACCATTTTCTCGACCACTTTATCAGGTTTGCCCTCGTTCTTCGCCTGGGTCCTGTATATCTCTTTTTCCTTCTCCACGACGTCCTCAGGCACTTCTTCCCTACTTATATACTGGGGATTGGCAGCAGCGATCTGCATGGCGATGTCGTGCACGAAATTCTTAAAATCTTCCGTCCTAGCCACGAAATCCGTCTCACAGTTTACCTCAACGAGAACGCCAATCCTGCCACCGCCATGGATATAGGACGTCACAATGCCCTCCGCGGCAACCCTTCCTGCCTTTTTAGCAGCAGCAGCAAGGCCCTTCTCTCTCAATATTTCAATAGCTCTTTCCATATCGCCTTGGGCTTCGGTCAAGGCTTTTTTGCAATCCATCATACCGGCACCGGTACGCTCTCTAAGCTCTTTAACCATTGATGCAGTTATTTCCATCTCGAGATACCTCCAATTTTATCATTCTTGTTCTGCCGTCATCTGCTCACCCTGCCGACCTTCTAAAACGGCATCTGCCATTTTCTGCGTGATCAACTTGATAGCGCGGATAGCGTCATCATTACCGGGAATAGGATAATCTATCTCATCGGGATCACAGTTGGTGTCCACTATGGCCACCACAGGTATATTAAGGCTTCTTGCCTCTTTTACCGCTATTTGCTCCTTGCGAGGATCAATTATGAAGAGCGCATCAGGTAACTTGGGCATATTTTTAATCCCGCCCAGGTTTTTCTCCAGCTTTTCCTTCTCTTTTTTCAACGCGTTAACTTCTTTTTTAGGCAATACATCAAAAGTGCCGTCCTGCTCCATTGCCTCTAACTTTTTCAAGTACTCCACGCGGTTCCTAATAGTCTTATAATTGGTCAGCATTCCTCCCAACCATCTCTGGTTGACGTAATACATGCCACACCTTTCAGCTTCTTCCTTGACCGCATCCTGGGCCTGCTTTTTCGTGCCTACGAACAAAAGTATGCCGCCCTCTGCAGCCAAATTCCTCACAAATTCATAGGCCTCTTCTACCTTCTTTTCTGTTTTCTGCAGGTCGATAATGTATATGCCGTTTCTCTCCGTGAATATATACTTGGCCATTTTGGGATTCCAGCGTCTGGTCTGATGGCCAAAATGCACGCCTGCTTCCAACAATTGTTTCATTGAAATAATTGACATCAAAGCACCTCCATTGGTTATTCCTCCATAATCCGCATTTTCGCACGGGGCCAGGGGCACCTCCATGCGAATTGGATTATGTGTGTTTTATTTTTATCATTATTATGATACCATCAAAGTCTTTATATGGCAAGTACTTTTATACGTCCCTCAGAGTAAATTATCTTGCAGTGCCTTATCTCGTCCTTTACAACCATTATTTCCTCTTTTATCTTTATCTTAACCCCTGAGTAAAGAATATCTGTAACCACCACATAGGGATTTTCACACTCTGACACTTTGGTGTTCTTCACAATCTCTTCAAGCTCATGTTGCTTTTCATCCAGTTGTTTTATCGCAAACAACGCTTTTTTTAGAAGTTCTTTTTCTCCCGAAGACAAAAAGGGTTTTCCCCTGAGGTATTTAACCGTTTTCGCCAATTCCTCTATTTCTTGTCTTACTTTTTTTAACTCGCCGTTTGCAATGTCGTAACTTTCCTTTTCTTTAAAGTCACACCCTACTTCTATCTCTGTATAAGTAGCCATAGGTGAACCTATGATTTTCGCTTCTATGAATTTATAAGCGCACACTCTACCGCCCACTATCAAGCCCTTTTTACCACTTACAATTATATTGCCGTTAGCCTTCACATAACTGTGCATTATGGCGCCGCAGCGTATATCATTGTTTACTTCAACTTTAGTATTTTCCAGATAATAGGCTTTGAGACTGCCTTCTGAGACAATTGAAGCTCTATTTTTGCCCTTTACCCCTCTTCCAATCACTATATCACCTTTACTATACAGCACGCTGTCTTCCACATTCCCCCCTATTTTTATATCCCCTTCTGCTTTTATCTCAAACCCTGAATACACGTCGTTGCGAACCACGATGTTGCCCACGAAATTTATGTTACCCACCGACATATCTACATTTTCTATCTCTAAAACAGGTAGCACGCTTATTTTCCCGTCTTTGATAAACAGCTGACCATCTGTCATAGAAACAAACGCGCCGTTTGCCAATATCACGTTTTGGCCACACTTTATCTTAAGAGGTCTGCCCGGTTTAGGCTTAACAGAAGTTCCCATTACATCTTTACCTTCTGTGCCCGGTGTTGCTTCTGTAACCACAGCTATTATGTCCCCTTTTTTTACATTATGGACTATGTTGAGAGACCTGTAATCCACGCTGCCGTTGTCCATAATTTGCGGCTTTCCGCCCTGTACCACACGCCTAAAGTCCACACGGGCATCTTTCCCATCCTTGGGTTCTTTTCCTTGAGCGATTAAAATGTCCTCGCCGTACACCGGCGCATTAGCTAATTCTTTGATCACGTCGTGCATTATGCCGTATACGACTTTTCGCTCAGACAGAAATTTCTCAATGTCTTTTACATCGGGTCTCACGCCCTCCTGTAGGTTTATATACGCCTTCATCCTGTCATTGCTTATACGCAATTTTATGCCATCCATTATATCACCTGGCTCAGGAAGTTTTCCCTTTTTAAAAACTCCTTCAACTTTTTTATAGCCTGAGAGTGTATCTGAGATATTCTGGACTCTGTAACCCCTAATATCATCGCGATTTCTTTATACGTCAACTCCTCCACGTAATAGAGAGACAACACCAACTTTTGCTTTTCTGGAAGCCCTTCAATAAACTTTTCTAAAGATTCCCTCATCTCACGGTCTTCCACGATTTTATCAGGGGTACCAGTTGACGGGGGGATGTTTAATGTCCCATTTTCAAATATTTCTTCCAATGACAATATATTGCTGATATTGGCATAATTCAAAAGCTTATAGTACTCATCCAGAGAGATGCCCACCTCTCGTGCGATTTCGCTATCGCTTTTATCCCAACACCTGTCCACAACCTCCTGCAGCGCCTTATATTTTTTGCGCAGGGATCTGGGCATCCAGTCCATCTTCCTAAGATAGTCGATAACCTCACCTCTTATCCTGTATACAGCGTAAGTCTCAAATTTTACTCCTTTCGAGCTATCGTACTTTTCCACCGCATCTATAAGCCCCAGTATACCTTGATTTAAAATGTCGTCGTAATCGCTGCTCTCGTAATTAATTAATATGCGCTTTATCACGTATTTCACCAGAGGCAGATAATAAAGGACTATCTGGTTCCTGACTTCAATAGTGCGTTCTTTTTCATACTCATGCCACAATTTATCGATATCCAGGTCCTGCATTGTTTAAATCACCCCGCCAGCATTAAAGAATTTTCACTCCCCGGCCTATGGTCTTTACCACAAGAGATCCATCTTCTAGATGCAACTCGATAGTCCTGCCGTATGTTCCCCCCACATCTTTTGCCACTATGGGTATTCCTCTGGACTTAAGGACTTTTATAGCTGCCTCGATATTCCTATCACCGATTTTCAACCTCTCGTCAGATGACTTGATTTCAAACATCCTGGCACCTCCTGCCAGCTTGCTCACAAGCCTGTCGGTAACAGCACCCATCGCTTTTAATTTTTCCAATACCACATCTATGGCAGTATCTGCAAACTTGCCTTTAGTGGAATTAGCGCTGTACTGATGACTGCAGGGAAGCATTATATGAGCCAGACCACCTACTTTTAATACAGGATCATACAATGTCACTCCTACGCAGGATCCTAACCCTATGGTCACGAGCACATCAGGAGCTTTGGAAACACCGTAATCTGCCATGCCTATCCTGATGCAACTCATCAGCAACCTACCCCGAGGTGTTTCATAATTCTCCCTATGCCTTCTACATCAGGAATTAGGAATATATAACCGTCGATCCTCTTATCGTTCTCTAAAAATTCAGTCTCGATGTACAGCGCGTAATCGCCTACTTCGCCAAACTGTACAGCAGGAACGCTTAATATAGCTCCAGCCATATCTGCCGAATAGGCGGGGGGAGATATCGTCAATTTCAAGTTCATCAAATGGGAAAGAGCGTTGACGTAGCTGGCTACCAGGATATTGGATATTTCCGAAATAGCAGAGACTTCCATGTCGCCGAAATCCCCGTCAGCCCTATTACTGCCTAGCACAATGTCTACAACCTCTCTGGCTGAGCTCATATTCAACACAAACAGTATATTCGCCTTGATATCCCCTGTCATCTCAAAAAAAACTCCTGCTACCTTTTCCTCGGGGTTCCCCATCAAATCCGGCACCTGACTCAATTTGAGTATCTTCACCATGGGCACATGCATATCCAATTTCTTACCTGTCATCGCCGATAAAGCAGTTAACGCATTGCCTGTCCCGATGTTGCCCAGTTCTCTGAGGACATCCAGATAAAGGCTGTTTAAATTGCTGACATCCACTGTTTCCATTATATCATCACCTTTTCAGGAGTCGTCAGCTTCTCTACATTGAGGATGTTTACAATCCGTTCTTGATGCCTTATTATGCCGCTTATGTACATCTTATCTGATTCGCTCAAATCAACCGCATCTCTTTGAATGAGATGCTCGTCTATATCTACTATAGAAACCTCGTTGCCTATGAGCAAGCCAATTTTATAATCCTCTCTGCTCACTATAAGCACCTTATGAAAGTTAGACAAATCCCCTCCATCGTCCTGTTTTAATAAAGCCGATGGATTGATAATAGGTATAATTTCACCCCTCAGGTTAATCACACCTACAAGGTAATCAGGAGCTAAGGGGACTCTTGTAATAGGCAATCTTTTTTCAATGCTGACCGCCGACTGGATATCCACTCCAAAGCTCTCGCCTGATATCTGAAAAATCACGTATTTCATAACAATCATCTCCTTTACAACAGCAGTATAATGTCAATGATCAGCGAGATATCGCCATTGTTCAAAATAGTAACGCCTGATATAAACTTGTAATCTGATAGGTACTTGCCAGGTGATTTTATGACGATCTCCTCCTGTCCCAGCACCTGATCTACTACCACCCCTACCAGCCTATCTCCTTTTCTCACCACGAAAACCTGCATGGCCTCGTCATCAGATGACCCATCGATTTTCAGCAAATCCTTTAACCTGACCAGAGGTATTATATTGCCATTGTATACAAAGGTATCCCTGTTCCTAACCTTTTTAACCTGTTCTCTTTTTATATCAACTATTTCAATGATGGTACTCAAAGGTACAGCAAATGTCTCATCGCAGACTTTTACCAATAAAGCTTCAATCATCGAAAGGGTGAGGGGAAAACTCAATAGAAATGTAGTGCCTTTGCCTTTTTCTGTTATAACGTCGATATTGCCTCCCAGCTCTTCCACCTTGTTCTTTACCACATCCAGGCCTACGCCTCTTCCCGATATCTCTGTGACCTGTTCAGACGTGCTAAAACCTGACATAAACAAAAAGTCAAGAATCTGGCTTCTGGTAAGTGAGTGAGCTTCTGAAGGATCCACAAGCCCTCGGCTCACCGCTTTTTTTATTACCCTGTCCATGTCTATTCCCTTGCCGTCATCAGAAACCTGAATCACAATCTTATTACCATCATGATACGCTTTGAGGGACACCGTACCCGTCTCAGGCTTTCCCAACCTCAGGCGTTCCTCAGGCCCTTCTATACCGTGGTCTATGGAGTTCCTTATAAGGTGTACAAGGGGATCTGCCAGTTCGTCAATTATGGTCATATCGACTTCTGTGTTCTCCCCTTCCATTACAAAGTCGATCTTTTTGTTCAATGTCCTGGACAGATCTCTCACCATGCGGGGAAATCTCTTAAATACCCTCTCTATAGGTTCCATCCTCAGGCTCATTACCGCGTCGTGCATGTCTGACGTTATCCTGTCAAGGTAATCTAACGCTGCTGTGATTTCTTCGCTTACATTGCCCAAGTAGGACTTCACCCTGGACTTAGTTATTAAAAACTCTCCTACGAGGTTCATCAATTCGTCTAGCTTGTTCACGTCAACCCTTATGGACTTGGTAAGTTTCACTACACTTTCGCCGTTCTTTTTAAGCGAAGGGGTATTTTCTTTGCCAGCGCTGTTGTCGTTGTCAAATTTCAGCGGAGCTACTTCCACTCCTTGTATTTCAGAAATATCCAAAATGGCCTGTTTTAAATAAGATTCATCGGCTTTAGTTATAATATCCAGCAGAAGTTTCTCGCCGATATTGCCTTTTTCGATTTCCTCCACACCAGGCTCTGAATTGATTATATCACCCATATTCTGGAGCGTATTGAACACCACAAAGGCCCTGGCGGCTTTCAGCTGGCTTTCTCTGTCTATGGTTATGTTGACCCTGAATACATTATATCCCTGCTTTAATGCGCTTTCTACCACGCCTTTTTCGTATTCCTCGGCAGACCCTCTGATTTGCGCTGACACAACCTCGGCGCGTCCACTCTCTCCCTGTCCGCTGCCTCCCGTATACTTATTCAGCGCTTGTATCAGCGGACCTACATCAACTTCTCCCTCCTGGGCTGTCCTTTTGATGTTGTCCATCATGCGCTCAATGGCATCAAGGCACTTAAACAGCATATCTATAACGCCGTTATCCACAGATAACGAGCCGTTTCTTATGCCTTGAAGCAAGTCCTCCATGCCATGGGTCAAATCCGCCAACCTGTTAAAACCCATAGAAGCAGCCATTCCCTTTAACGTATGGGCGGATCTGAAGATCTCGTTTACCAACTCAGGCGATTGACCCGCCTCTAAGTTCATTATACCGTCGTTGAGGTTTTCCAGGTGTTCCTCACCTTCATCTACAAAAGCCTGTAGGTATTGAATATCCATAAACCTCACCCTTTCCTAATCCTTTTTCGCTGGCTTTCAAATATAAATTTTATTATCTGCTCTCTCTCGAACCTTTTGATATTTATAAAACAGATACCTAAATCAAACCCTTTTTCTACTTTACTGCACCTTATAACTTTTCCCGTTAAATTTAACTCTTTTCCATCCAGCGGCAGCAATATGTCGATCACATCGCCAGTTTTCAGTTCTAAATCGGCTACCATCCTCAATCCACCGCCGCTTACGTCCTTTAATATACCGCTGTGGTAATCTTCCTCATCGCTTCTTTTGTACTTTACATCCCTCACCGTCTGAAGTCTGTAATACTCCCTGCGCTGTATCCTCATTACCTCACTAATCCTACGAACTACCAGGCCATCCACGTTTCCATTGCTCTCTTTAAGGTCTACTACACCGTAAAACTCATAGATGCCATTGGGCCTGAAAAACCTTATATTGAGCATTTCTCCTAAAGGAATAAATACATTGTAGCCGTGAGATACAGGAACCGCTATGAAATACCTCTCACCGTCGTAAATATCCTGTACCTGCGATACATAAGTATTTCCCTCAAATATTACCTCAATTCTTTCACCGACGCTTAAGTCCAAATATTTTCCCCCCTCCGGAAAAAGCTTAAAAACCTTTTTATCCCTTCATAGTTGACATTATCCCTATTGGTCAGTTTCAACGCTATGTCATACAAGCAGCGGGCTGCATTGCTCTTAGGAAAACCTATGGCAATGGGCTCCTGGGCTTTTACAGACCTTACCACGTTCTTGTCGTCCAACACATACCCAAGGCTTTTTACCCTCATTGATAAAAAACGACCGATCACATCAGAAAACTTCTCTGCTATTTGCTGTCCTTCCCGCGGGGATTCAACCTTATTCACTATAAAGCTAAATGACTTGCTGCCATCTACCTTGCTCATGGATTTCACCAGAGCGTAGCCATCGGTTATGGAGGTGGGTTCAGGAGTGACCACCAGTATAGGCTCATCAGCTGCATATACAAATTTTCTAACCATCTCTGATATTCCCGCACCTGTATCTACAATAACATAATCTGCACAATAATCCAATAACAAAAAATTTTGAATTAAAAAATCCAGCTGTTCCTTTTTTATATCTGCTAGCTCCTCAATACCGTTACCGGCAGGAACAATTTTTACATCAGCAGGACCCTGGATCATTATATCTAAAATGCTCTTTTCTCCGTTGATCACATCGGATAAATTGTACTTTGAGCTTATGCCCATTATCACATCCACATTGCCCAATCCCAGGTCTGCATCAACTATAACCGTCCTGTACCCCATTTTGGAGAGAAATATGGCAAGGTTCACCGCTATGTTAGATTTTCCCACGCCGCCCTTGCCGCTGGTTATGGTTATCAGCTTTGATGACCTTCTGGCTTTAACCTTCTGTCTCAAGCTCTCAGCTTGATCCATAGCTCAAATCCCTCCCAGTATTTGCTCTACGACCTTTGCAGGATTTAAGATCTCGATGTCATCAGGAACGCTTTGCCCCACCGTCACATATGAAAAAGGAGCATCTGTAAGGTATCTGGCTTCCACTATCCCACAGAGATTCTCCGCTTCATCCAGCTTGGTAAATATAATTTTGTACTTTAAAAAGGAAAACTCTTT
The DNA here is from genome assembly GCF_000427425.1 of Caldanaerobius polysaccharolyticus DSM 13641. Lineage (NCBI taxonomy): Bacteria > Bacillati > Bacillota > Clostridia > Thermoanaerobacterales > Thermoanaerobacteraceae > Caldanaerobius > Caldanaerobius polysaccharolyticus. The sequence goes on from NZ_KE386494.1 coordinate 285,789, forward strand.
GAGTATTCTCGCTATATCGCCGTATTTGGAGGCGGAATTTATAACCAGATAGATTTCGTCCATCTTAACGTTTTTAATCAGGTCTTTGAGGTTTTGCATCTGATACGGGCTCCTGTGATTTCTTCCCGCTGTATCCACAAACACGATGTCCTTGTCTTCAAATGCCTTTATAGCGAGGGATAGCTCAAAACTGTTGTCTACAACCTTTATAGGCGAACCGATCATGTCCGCGTATGTTTTCAATTGTTCAGCAGCAGCTATTCTATACGTATCTGCCGTGATAAACGCCACATCTTTATCGTAATTTAACGCATAATTAGCAGCCATTTTGGCAATGGTAGTGGTCTTACCTACTCCTGTAGGCCCCACAAAGAGCACCACTGTAGGTTTTGAGGTAATTTTAAGAGGTGATGCAAAGCCTATTTTTTTGATAAAATAGCTCTTTAACTCTTTTATATCTTCCATATCCTGACCGGCTATTGCAATTTCCTTGGCTACCTCAGGGCTAAAACCAGCCTTCAACATCTTGTTGTATAGATTATCGTCATCGCTTTGGCTTTTTTGAGCGTGTATCTCCTGCCTCAACAGCTCAATGTCTTTTTTAATGGTGCGCAGGTGATCCTGCTTTGAGTCTACAGCTGCTATAACCTCTATCTTGGACCTGCCAAAAAGCCCTTTTATTCCTCTCTCTCTGTACTTGGCTGTGTGGAGAATAATGGCATCTTCACCTAACTCGGACTTTATTTTCATACGCGCTTCCAGCATATCGTTAACTATATACTTTTTTATCATCATGAAACGGTCACCTTCCAAAGAACATCAACTGTGATCTCCGGCAGCAATTCATTATAAGAGAGCACAGGGATATCTCTAAATACATGTTCTGTAATCTGCCTGACATATGGCCTTATAGCCGGCGACGTGAGTATCACCGGTTGCTGTTCTGAAAAAACAAATTTTTTCAACCCTTCTGCTATGCTGTTTACTATAGCGTTAATAGTCCTGGGATCCAATGACAGATAAGAGCCCAACTCCGTCTTTTTCACAGAATCAGATATGAGGTTCTCTAACTGTGGGTCCAGTGTGATGGCGTGGATTTTGTTGTTGACAGCAAAGAGATTGCTTATAGTCCTCCTGAGGGACTGCCTTACGTACTCTGTAAGCACATTCACGTCTTTTACATGGGGACTGTAATCAGCCAGCGTCTCCAGTATGGTCACCATATCCCTCACCGGTATTCGCTCTCTCAACAGATTGCAAAGCACTTTTTGAACGTCGCCTAAAGACATGTTCTTCGGTATGAGGTCATTTACAAGGGCCTCGTCCTCAGATTTGATGTTATCTATGAGCTGCTGCACATCTTGCCTCGTTATTATCTCATGGATATGCCTCTTCAACACCTCTGTTAAATGGGTAGCGATAACAGAAGTAGCATCTACAACGGTATACCCTGCCATTTCCGCCTTTTCCCTCTGGCTCTCGCTGATCCATACAGCAGGGAGCCCAAAAGCCGGCTCTTTTGTCTTGATCCCTACAAGCTCTTCTGTGGCGCCTCCAGGGTTCATTGCCAAGTAGTTATTGGGTATAACCTCAGCTCGGGCAACTACATTGCCGCGAATCTTTATGGTGTATTCGTTGCTACCCAACTGTATATTATCCCTAAGCCTTATCATAGGTATCACAACCCCCAGTTCCAGCGCCAACTGTCTCCTTATCATGACTATCCTATCCAAAAGGTCGCCGCCTTGCTTTACATCCGTAAGGGGTATAAGCCCATAACCAAACTCCAGTTCAATAGGGTCAACTTTGACAAGAGGTAATACATTTTCAATTTTCCGCATCTCTTCCGCCTCTTTAACGGATTTTGCTTCCACTTCTTTTGCTTCATTGACCTTGTAGGATTGCTGAAGGGTGTAACCAAGATAGCCAAAAATGCCTGCCATTATAAAATTGGGTAGTTTAGGCAAGCCTATAAGCCCCATAAAGGCCAGCAGAACTGCCGCTATCATGAGAATCTTTGGCTGAACCAACAGCTGCTTTAAGATGTCGTTGCCCAGATTGGAATCAGAGGCAGCTCTGGTAACAATGATACCTGTGGCTGTGGAGATTAAAAGCGCAGGTATCTGGGATACCAGGCCATCCCCCACTGTAAGCAATGTGTACTTTTGGAAAACCCCCATTATATCCATTCCTGTATTAAAGACAAGTCCTATCACTATGCCGCCGATTATGTTTATCAACGTTATTATAATGCTGGCTATTGCATCACCTTTGACGAACTTACTGGCACCGTCCATAGCCCCGTAAAAATCCGCTTCCCTTTGTATTTCCTGCCTTCTTCTTCTGGCCTCCGCTTCGTTTATGATACCTGTGTTCAGATCCGCGTCTATAGCCATCTGCTTTCCCGGCATAGCATCAAGGGTAAACCGGGCTGCTACCTCCGCTACCCTTTCCGCTCCCCTGGTTATGACGATAAACTGTACTACGATGATTATGAGAAAGACTATAAGGCCTACGACAAGATTGCCTCCGATGACAAAATTCCCAAAGGCCTGTATGACATCTCCTGCATAACCGTCTTTGAGTATAAGCCGTGTACTGGATATATTGAGAGCCAGCCTAAACAGGGTTGTTATGAGCAACAGCGATGGAAATATAGAAAAATCCAGAGATTTATTTATAAACATAGTGGTGAGCAATACCATTATTGAAATGGATATATTAAGGGTTATCATCACGTCAAGTACATGGGGAGGTAAAGGAATTATTATCATCATCACCACAACGAGTATGATCACAGATACGGTAATATCCCCATATTTTAACCTTCCACTCAATCTCTCACCCTCTTCTCCCGATTGATGCTGTAGACAAACGCTAGCACTTCTGCCACAGCATAATAAAGCTCTTCAGGTATCATCTGCCCTATGTCTACCATATGGTACAGGTTTCGCGCCAGTTCCTTGTTCTCCATGATGGGTACGCCATTTTTCTTAGCTTCTTCCTTTATCCTCTGGGCCAGGAAATCAACGCCCTTTGCTACCACTACAGGGGCAGCAGCGATCTTAATATCGTATTTCAGCGCTACAGCGTAATGGGTAGGATTAGTTATAACCACATCCGCCTCTGGGACCTGGCTCATCATCCTCCTCAGCGCCGACTTGCGCTGTCTCTCCCTGATCCTGGACTTTACATGGGGATTACCTTCCATCTCCTTTATTTCGTCTTTTACCTCCTGTTTTGTCATCATAATACCACGTTCAAAATCCCACCATTGATACAGGTAGTCCAAAACCGATATTCCCAGGATCAACATACCGGCTTTTAATCCTATTTCTACCACTGCTTTTACCAGATAATTGTTGATCTCCTCAATGCTCATATCTAAAAGCTGTGGAAGCATATCTATCTGCGACTTCACTGTGGTGTATAGCACAAAACCGATTAGCGCTACCTTTACCAACGACTTTATAAGCTCAACAACTCCCTTGGTGGAAAATATCCTTCTAAGCCCTTCTAGTGGGTTAAGCCTTTCCAGCTTAAAGCCCAAGGCCTCTCCTGTAAAGATAAATCCCACCTGACCGTAATTGAGAAGCAATCCTGTAGCCGCGGTCAATAGAGCTATGGGAACTACTATCTTGGCCGCTGTGGTGAGAATAAATACGAAAAATTTCTGAAGATTTGCCACGGTGTACAAATCGCTGTGATTGAGCACATAGGATGTGAATAAGTCTTTTATAAAGCTCTCCATTGTAACGGCGATGAAGGGAAACAAAGCGTTAAAAGCCAGAATAGACACCAATATAATAGCAGCAGCGGTCAAATCCCTGCTCTGAAAAACGTATCCTTTTTTCTTTAAATCCTGCCTTTTTTTAGGGGTGGCTTTTTCAGTTTTCTCTTCCGCAAAAAGCTGCAATAACATCACATCAACCTCAATATCCTAAGGTTATTGTAATCTATCCTGTTAAACAGCACATCCAATACCACGAGAAACATAGGCAACATAAGCATTATCACCCCAAACCCTATGAGTATTTTTAAAGGCAGCCCATTTATAAACACGTTCAGCTGAGGCACCGCCCTTGAGAGCAAAGCCAAGCTTACATCTGTAAGAAATATGGCTATTAAAACAGGGGCGCTTATTTTAATTCCCAAAACGAGCATTTCACCGAATACCTGTACCAGCTGACCTATCATTGAATCACTTATCACCATGCCGCCCACAGGTACCATGCGGTAACTGGCCACTAAAGCCTCAATGAGCCTATGATGTCCATTGGTAACAAGATAAACCATCAGCGAAAAATAGAATATAAAATTTCCCATAAGAGGCATGGGAGCCTGGGTAAAAGGGTCAAAGAGATTGACCATGCCAAATCCCATTTCCAGATCCATGACTTCACCTGCCACATAAAGGGCATTGAACAACAAGCGGCTTACAAAACCCATGGCCATGCCTGTGATAAATTCTTGCAAAAGCACAAGGGTCAACGTTATAAAATCCTTTGGAGGAGCAGCAGTTATAAAAGCCGATTGACCCACTATATAAGTCAGCGCTGCTACCAATACCGCCTTTACGTACATCGGAATGACCCTCGAACTAAAAAATGGAGCGAATGCAAAAAGTCCCGAAATTCTAAACAATACACATACGTATTTTAAAAGCGCCGCAGAAATCATCTTATATACCTCTGTATATTCAACAAAAGATCTTGAGTGTAATTGGTCATTACCGTCATCATCCACGGTCCAAAAATCAGAAGCACAATTACCACAATAGCAATTTTAGGTATAAACGTCAAGCTCTGCTCCTGTATTTGCGTCGTAGCCTGAAACACGCTGATAATCAACCCTATGAGCATGGATAGAAGCATAATAGGCCCTCCTATAAGCAGTGCCGTATATATAGCTTTTCTAGCCAGATCGATTACTATTGCCTGATCCATTTAACCACCTCATCTAAAACTCATAACGAGGGACTTAACCACCAGGTTCCAACCGTCGACCATTATAAACAGCAGCAGCTTAAAAGGCAAGGAGATCAGTACAGGAGGGAGCATAAACATGCCCATAGACATAAGGACACTGGACACCACCATATCGATAATCAAAAAAGGGATATATAGTATAAATCCTATTTCGAAACCCGTCTTTAACTCGCTTATAATAAACGCCGGAATCAGCGCAGAATTAGGCACCTGATCCAGCGACGTAACTTTTTGCCCTTTCATATCCATAAATAAGGCCAAATCGGCTTTGCGCGTCTGTTTAAACATAAACTGGCGCAATGGCTCCATTGCCCTTTTATACGCCACATCCTGGGTTATCTGCCCTTTGATATAAGGCTGTAAGGCGTTCTTGTTTATATCCGCTGCCACAGGGCTCATTATATAAAAAGTGAGAAACAAGGATAGCCCTATGAGGACCTGATTGGGCGGAATCTGCTGGGTACCCATTGCATTTCTCAAAAAAGAAAAAACTACAATTATCCTGGTAAAGGACGTAACCATTATTAAAATAGATGGCGCCAGCGTAAGCACCGTAAGCAGCAACATAAGCTGAACAGCCGTGGACATATTGTTGGGGTTATTCAATGCGTTTTTTAATAAATCAAGGCTATTCATCCTGGTCACCTGTGCTATTTACATCTTTTGCTTTGCCCAGATCCTGTATTAAATTCACGCTGCTATTTGTAACGCCAATGAGCATGCGCTTCTCCTCCACTTCCACCACCATCAGTTGTTTATCCTGTCCTATCTGCAGCACATCCACAACCTTGATGTACTTGCTGTCCGTCCTTACCATGCCCTTCTTTTTCAGCAACAACAATATAAAATACGCTATGGATATTACAATAACCAGGGAAAAAATCGTCCACAATATCTGAAAAAGCATATCACTTACCTATTATTTTTTTAACGGCTTCTATAACTCTATCGTGCTGAAAGGGCTTTACTATAAAATCCCTGGCCCCTGCCTGTATCGCCTCTATGACCATGGCTTGTTGCCCCATAGCTGAACACATCACAATTTTCGCATCAGGATCTATGGCTTTTATATTTTTCACTGCTTGAATGCCATCCATTTCGGGCATCGTTATATCCATTAAAACCAGATCGGGCTTTTCTTCTTTATATTTTTCTACTGCTACAACCCCGTTTTCAGCTTCGACAACAGATTCGTACCCATTTTTTTCAATATATCTTTTAACATCATCCTCATAAAAGCCGCATCATCTACAATAAGAATCTTCTTCATAATCTCACCCTCCATTTTATAGAATTTCTATGATCCTAACGCCAAAATTCTCGTCAATAACCACAACCTCGCCCTTTGCCACATTTTTGCCATTGACCAGGATATCCACAGGCTCCCCTGCTGCCTTATTTAATTCAATAATGGAACCGGGACCCAATTCCAATATTTCTTTAATAAGCTTATGAGTCCTGCCCAACTCCACGGTAACCTCAAGGGGCACATCTTTTATAAGTCCAATATTGGTGGAAAAATTTCCCGCAGGCTCCTCGTCGAACTCCTGAAATTTAACTGGGGAAACTTTAACAGCTTCTCCTTTAGGCTTATCTGCTCCCTCCATAGCAACGCCAGCAGCCACGGTAAAGTCTTCTTTTTCTTTAGCACCGCTGTTTTCAGCAGGTGCTGCCATCTCTTTAGTAGCATCTGCTGAATCATCCTTCTGCTCGCCATTTAATATCCTGCCTACCAGATCTTTGGCAAAATCCAGTGGTAGCAGCTGCATAATCTCGCTGTTTATTATATCTCCTACCACCATCTTAAAGGCAACCTTGACTATCTTCTGGCCGTATATAGGTATATCCTTTATTTCATCAGAATCAAAATTAACCACATATACTTTAGGTGGAGATATGTTTATATTCATGTACAGCATGCTGGAAAGAGAAGTAGCAGCAGATCCTACCATTTGATTCATGGCCTCTCCCACAGCGCTTAAAACTATCTCGGACATTTCCATTTGGGTATTGGTGCCGTCTCCACCCATCATGAGATCAGCGATTTTTTTAGCATCCTCTTCTTTTAAAATCAGCATGTTAAACCCTTTTAGGCCTTCCACGTACTCCACCAAAATGCCCACATAGGGTATATGATACTCCTCTTTAAGTTCTTCCCATGTCAATACCTCTACCTCAGGCGTGGTTATAGATACTTTGTTGTTGAGCAACGTGTAAAGAGTGGTGGCAGATGTACCCATACTAATATTGCCTATCTCGCCCAGCACATCTTTTTCCTGCTCCGTGAGATCTTGCTCTGGTTGAGAAGAGTCTCCTTCGTTGCTTACCGCTCTAAGAAGCGCATCAATCTCCTCTTGCGACAACATATTATTGTCCATCGCCTTCACCTCCTTCGACTGTACCCATCACCTTTACCGCAAGCTTTTTTTTGTATAAACCAGGTCTTGCGCGAAATTTGGGCTTCCCGTCTATCATTACTATTATATCGTCGTTTACGGTGTTATCCAACCTTATAACATCACCTATTTTTAAATCCAGAAACTCCCCTACGCTAATATGAGTTTTACCCAAAATTACCTTAATGTCAACATAAGATTTTTTTATGCTCTTTTCTATCTTTTCAAAAGCTCCATGGTTTGTGATTTCGTTGTTTCTTGTAAACCACGACTTAGTGGTTAACTTTGCCACGATAGGCTCTATAACCAGGTATGGTATACAAAAATTAATAAATCCCTCTTTATTGCCTATCGTTATCTTTATGGGCACTACGACGACTACGTCATTGTGCGATACAATTTGGACAAACTGGGCATTGGTCTCTATCCTCTCAATGCTTGGCTTTAATTCAACCATCACCTGCCAGGCATCTTTTAATATGTTGACGATACGGCTGATTAACTTGCGCATCAGCGCCAGCTCTATCTCTGAAAAATCCCTGTCTATATCAGACCCTTCACCATTACCCCCTAGTATCCTGTCCACCATGGTGAATACCGTATCGTTGTATATCTGCATTATGATAGAACCCTTAAGAGGTGAGAAGTCAATAATCGTAAAAAGAGCCAAATTGGAAGCAGCAGCTATGAACTCGTAGTAGGTTATTTGTTCAGGGGTATTGGTCTCCATGTAGACATTGGTACGCAGGTAACCTGACAAAAAAGTTGATAGAGACCTGGAGAAATTTTCAAAAAGAAAACCTATAGTCCTTAACTGCTCCTTTGACAATTTATTGGGTTTTTTAAAATCGTAAACTTTTAGCGTCCGCTCTTTCTGTATGTTTTTAGTCTCGTTTATATCTAGAGCCCCCGAATTCAAGGCGTTAAGAAGTTCATCGATTTCGCTCTGGGACAGTACATCTGCCATAAAATTCACCTACTGTACTATAAAATTGTCGAAATATACGTTGATGATCTTGCCTCTCTGCAATATGGCGTTAACCTTAGAGAGTATCAATTGTCTGATTTTATCCTGGCCTTCTGACCCAGCCACTTGATTGGATGTTTGATTCCTCAAAATCGCTATAATGGCATTGCGTATAACAGCATTTTTCTCCTTCAGCTCTTCTTCAACCTTTTTATCGTTTATCTCAAATTCCACATTTATCTTTATGTACCTGTTATCATCCTTAAGGTTTGTTATGAGATCACCGTCAATAGTGTAGAAATAAGTTTGAGGCTGAACGCTGACGTTGGTACTGCTGCCCATGGTTTGCATGTATATAAAGTAAGCAAGGCCACCAGCTACTAACATCAACAAAATAATTATTACTACCAGATATCCATTCTTCATTTTAAAACCGCGTACACTACCTGTGGTAGATACTACGGATTGCACCTCCTTACTTCATACTATGAGCCATTTCTCAATATAACTATGTCTACCCTTCTATTTTTGGCTCTATTGCTATCGCTGGTATTAGGCACAATGGGGCGATACTCACCAAACCCCTCTGCAGATAACCTCTCGGGTGAAATCCCGTGTTTGTTCACCAGATGCTTCAACACAGTTACCGCCCTATCTGTAGAGAGCTCCCAGTTGCTAGGATATTTGCTGTTGTATATTGGAACATCATCAGTGTGTCCCTCCACTTTTATAGGATAATCACAACTTTTCAAAACAGATGAAATCTTGTCTAATATCATTATAGACTCGGGTTTTAAATCAGCTTTTCCAGTATCAAAAAGTACCCCATCTACAAATCTTATAATGAGACCTCTCTCATTTAACACCAATTTTACACTGCCTTTTAATTGGTTTTCGCTTATGTACTTATTCAAATTGTTGTAAATCTTCCGCAATTGGTCGTTACTACTTTGTTGATTTGAGCCTAAATCCAGATTACTTATTTGCTTTACACCCATCCCACCGCCAATCGACTGGATAAACGTCTGAAACTTGTTTGCGTTTACAGAAGACATGGAAAAAAGCAATACAAAGAAAGTCAAAAGGAGCGACATTAAATCGGCATAGGTATTGAGCCAATCGTTGGGGGCACCTTCATCTATTTCAAACCTGCGTTTCTTACGCATTTATTTCACCTTCTAAACCTTTCCTGATACCTTCATTTTTTTTGAATTTTTCAGGATACCTGAAAAAGGCCCACAACTTTTCCTCTATAATCCTGGGATTTTCTCCTGCCTGTATGGACAAAATGCCCTCAATCATCACTTCCCTTAACAGCGATTCCTCTTTACTCCTTATACCTATCTTCTTTGCAATAGGTATAAATAACATATAAGCCAGTATAGAACCATAAAATGTAGTTATAAGTGCCACTGCCATACCAGGCCCTATCTTCGAAGGATCGTTGAGGTTTTTAAGCATATTTATTAAACCGATGAGGGTACCTATCATTCCAAAAGCTGGGGCAAATGTAGCTAAAGTTCTGAATACCCCTCCTTCCTCTTTACTCCTCTCCTCCATAAATGTCAATTCTGTCTCCAGTATATCCCTCACCAGTTTAGGATCGGTGCCATCTACAACCAGCAGTATTCCCTTTTTTAAAAATTCATCTTTTATATGAGAAGCCTCATCCTCCAGAGCTAATAATCCTTCTCTCCTGGCCGTCGTAGCCAAATTTATTATTTGATCAATGAGTTCCTCAGGTTTTATGAGTTTTTGAAAAAATACCTTTTTAGCTGATCTAAACGCCCGCGCAATATTGGACATAGGACAGGAGAGAAGGGTACTGCATATAGACCCTCCTATAGTTATCAACACCGACGGAATATCAATAAACGTGTCAATGCTGCCATTTAAATATATCGACCATATTACGACTACAAATCCGGCTATAAGTCCTATTAAGGAAGCTATATCCAATTAATTCACCGCCTTAAAAAAGCCATTTACATCCCTTTTATACTCTTTCACCTTTTCTATTATCTCATCTATGCTCTGCTGTACCACGTATTTGTTACCAGTGGTAAGGGTTATTACCGTATCTGGAGTAGACTCCACACACTCTATGAGATCCGCGTTGACCACAAACTCTTTTCCATTCAACCTGTTTACTTTTATCAAAGGATATCACCTAATCAGCGCACTATATTCACAAGATCCTGTAGCATCGCGTCTGATGCGGTTATAACCCTGGCATTAGCTTGATAACCCCTCTGGGTTACAATCATATTGGTAAATTCCTGGGCCAAGTCTACGTTGGACATCTCCAGCGATCCAGGGTTTAACACACCACGACCTCCCGTACCCGCTGTTCCGTAATCAGGATCTCCTGAGTTAGGCGTAACTTTATAAAGATTATCTCCTGCCTTTTCCAGCCCCATGGGATTAGGTATATTAGCAATAGCCAATTGGCCTATGATTACATTTTGACCATTGGAATACGTGACATTTACGTTGCCGTACTGATCGATTTCAAAGCTCTCCATAGATCCTGCGGGATTGCCGTCCTTGCTCACTTCTTTAACCGTGTCTTTTTCCATGCCCACCCCTGCGTATTGCGTAAGATCCGTTATGTCCAGGTTGATAGTCTGCGGGCTGTTTGCTCCATCGCTATCTGTTATACTCAGTTGTATAATCCTCCTGCCATTGGAATCCGCCGCAGGGCTTGTCAATTTACCGTTGGAATCAAAGGCAATACTAGAAGTATTTATAGTTATATTTGTTAATGCCGAATCAGCGGAGGAAACGGAGATATCCCATGCGTTGACGCCTGTCTTAGTAAATTTCAGGTTAATTATATGTGACCTTCCCAGTGAATCGTATATCATCTCGTCATATGTCATGAAGTCATCAACAGCAAGGTTTGCGTTTAGATTCCCGCCGATTTTGACATTTTGAGTTGCAGACGCCCCTTTGGAAAGTTGGGCGTACAGATTAAGCGGTACCAAATCCCCTGAAGTATCTACTTTCCCGGTGCTATCAGCCCGCCAGCCGTAGACGTAAAGCCCGCCTGCCGTGACCAGGTTGCCCTGGCTATCTACGCCAAAATTGCCTGCTCTGGTATAGCTTTTGCTTCCTGTAAGATCACCTACCGTAAAAAAGCCGTTGCCATCTATCATTACATCAAGGGGATTATCTGTCCTTTGGCTACTGCCTTGAGAAAACAAGGTGTCAATAGAACCTATGGCCACTCCCAAGCCAATTTGCTGCGGATTGGTACCTCCCATATTGTCCTGAGGCATAGATGCACCTTTTATAAGCTGGCTCATCACATCTTTAAATGTAACCCGGCTTGCTTTAAAGCCCACGGTGTTCACATTGGCTACATTGTTGCCTATCACATCCATAGCCGCCTGCTCTGCCTTCAGGCCTGATACTGCTGAATACATTGAACGCATCATCTTTCATACACCCCTTTTCTATTTTACACTCTTTACATCGCTTATGGGTATCAAACCATTTCCTACCAACAAATATACGGTGCCATTGGAAATGGACACGCTGTCTACTGTACCACTGATCGTACCTGTATCTACAGTTTTCCCTATGAGCTCCGTTGCCCTTAACATATCAATGCTGGTGTTCAAATTTTGCATCTGCTCCAGCGCGCTGAACTGGGCCATTTGCGCAACAAACTCTCTGTCATCAACAGGTTGCAAAGGATCCTGGTTGCTCAGCTGTGTTATGAGCAACTTGAGGAAGTCATATTTGCCCAATACCTGGTTTTTCTGAACTGACGTATCAGGTTCTATAGAATAACCTGAGGTTAAAGCGCTGACATCCACTATTTTCACCCCGTTTCTTCACATTGCGTTTTACACGAGATAATTTACGCTGGACACGCCATCGTACACAAAGGCTACGTCGTCAAAAGCCTTTGTGACAATCTTGTTGTTGTCAAACCTATACCTTTTTCCCTCATTCCACTGGTTGCCGCCATTGCTTTGGGCCAATTGGTCGTTCGTCCCTGTATCCACCATTACACTTATGCTCTGCACGTTTATGCCTTGGTTCTGCAGGGCATCTCTAAGCTGCATAAGATTTGACTCTATAACCTGCTTTACCTGATAATTTTGAACTTCAATCTTGGCCATCATAATACCTTTGTCTATTTCGATGTTTAAGGATATGTTGCCTAAAGACTCAGGTTTTAACTTGATGTCAGCACCGTATTTATCAGCGGTCAGGTCTATATTGAATCTTGCACCATCTACTATCTGGGATATCACGTCCTGAGCTTTTACCGGCGATGCATCCAACGGTAAAGCATTCAAAGATGCCTGAGATACCCTGGATTCTAAGCCAGGAATAGCATGCTCCAGGTTATGCGCGCCGGCTGAATAAGCCGGTATTCCACTTAACACCACCTTTAATCCATCTGCAGTCTTTGGCAGTTTATCATCCAGTAGATTTCTCTTTGCGCCTGCCAGGTCTTCTTGACCTCCCAGCTTTCCCTGCTCTGAGAAAACCTTCAACGCCTGGTCTGGACTATCGCCTTTTTTATCAAAGGACAAATATCCCTTTACATCAGTGGGCATTTGCTGCTTTTTAACCCCCGTATCAGCCGCATCAGCCACAGTGATTTGTTTTTGAGCAACCTCTTTTGCCCCTTTCGTTATCTCCTTTTGCGTGTCGCCGCTGTAACTCTCTTCTTTTCCCTCTTTGCCTTTCGCTACAGCGTATGCCGCCATAAGCCCCGTTGCTTCGCCCTTTGCAACGCTGACGGTATCCACATTCTGTCCGATTGCCTTTTTGTCTTCGCTGCTTATGAAAATACTATCCATGTAACTTTTAAGCTCCTCGTTCAGTTCCTGTAAAAGAGCAGGATTTTTAATCATTTGATTTAACAGGTCCTTTAGCATTTGATCCACTTTGATGCCTTTATCCGACAATGTGCTTTCTACCATATGTTCATCGATGGGCATATTCTGGGAGATGCCCATACTCAACAGCAAATTCAGTAGCGCCATTACATCAGACCAGTGGGATTTCAAAAGGCTTGCAAAATCCTCTTTCTCATCATCCAAGCCCTTAGCCACGGCCTTTATCGGCTGTTTTGTGTCGCCTATTGCATCTATTGACGCCTTATATCCCTTTACAACAAACAAAAAATCGCTTTTAACCAACAGCTCACCCCCTCTTTACTGGATCACCTGTCCCATCATTATCTGGGTGATCTTAGCAGCTGTATCAGGGTTCATATTCTGCATTATCTGAGCAGCCGACGACTTTTGCATGTTTTTGAGTATAAGAGCCACCTGATTGCTATCCTGCATCTTTTCCAGTATACTGGCAGCCGATTGAGGATCCATATTTTCGTAATATTTAACCAGGTCTTTTATCTGCACTTCTTTGGAATTTAATAGCTTTTCCCGGTCATCCAGGGACTTTTGCAACTTCATAAGCTTCTCCTGTTGAGTTTTTATATCCGCCTCTTTAGCGTTTAGCTGATTTTCCCTTTGCTGTAACTTCAACTTCTCGCTTCTTATATAATCCATTTCCTTAGCAATTTTTTCCTGAGTAGAGGACAGCGAATAAGAAACTACGACATTCTTTACCACAGGTATACTGGATAACTGTTTTATCACAGCATCCTTTATATTAAAAAAATTAAAATACACCACAACACCCGCCGCTACTGCCAGTATTAAAAAAAAGGGGAAAAATCTTTTTCTCATCTATATCACCTTTGTTATATACCTGTTGCTTACAAACTGATCTATATTGTTCTGCTCCAGCTTGTCCAACTTTTTTATATATTCTTTATAGCATTTTTCATCCAGCTTGTCTAACATTTTTATATCCTGTGAGGTCTTGACAAGCTCCTGCCGTATGCTGTCTAATTCTTTTTGTATTTTTTCTATCACTTCCAATTGATTTGAGAGGTCCTGGCGAACTCCCCAGAGGCTCCTATAAGAATACTGATATTCCAAGGCGCTTAACGGTTTGGTACTGGCGCTCTCTAGGTGATTTAATATCTCTTTTTCCTTATCAATAAATCTGTCTAAGACCTTTTTAGCACTTCTCAAATGGCTCATTTTTAATGAAAATTCGCTTTTTAATTTCTTTTGTCGCTGGAGGCTTAAATCAGCGATTCTCTTAAGTCTGAATACATATCCCACATTCAATCACCTACTATGCTTTTCATCTGCTTTAAAATATCACCAGGGTTAACAACCTCTCCGCTCTTCTGCCTTAAAAAGCTGTTTATCGCGCCTATCTTTTCTATAGCATAGTCCACCTCCGGGTTATTGCCTTTTTTATAGGCGCCTATGGATATCAGGTCCTCAAAATCCCTGTACACCGCAAGAGTATTCTTTATCTTCCCCGCTAACTCCAGATGTTCCTCAGACACCACGTCAGTCATAACCCTGCTTACGCTGGCGAGCACATCTATGGCCGGGTAGTGATTGCTGTTTGCCAGCTTTCTGGACAGGACGATATGCCCATCCAGTATGCTCCTCACAGCGTCAGTTACCGGCTCGTTAAAGTCATCACCGTCTACCAACACCGTGTAAAGTGCCGTTATAGAACCAACCTCTGCATTGCCGGTCCTCTCCATTAGCTTGGGCAACAGTGAAAACACCGAAGGAGTATAACCCTTTGAGACCGGCGGTTCACCTACAGCCAACCCTATTTCCCTCTGGGCCATAGCAAACCTGGTGACAGAATCCATCATAAACATAACGTCACAACCGCAATCCCTAAAGTACTCGGCGATAGCCGTAGCGGTATACGCCGCTTTTAACCTCACCATAGCGGGCTCGTCGGATGTAGAGACCACCAATACCGATTTTTTCATGCCTTCAGCGCCCAGGGCCTTGTCTATAAAGTCGTTTACTTCCCGTCCCCTCTCGCCTATTAACGCTATGACGTTTACGTCAGCTGAAGAAGATCTGGCAATCATCCCCATGAGAGTGCTTTTACCCACTCCACTTCCCGCAAATATGCCAAATCTCTGGCCTTTCCCGCAGGTCAAAAGTCCATCTATAGCCCTTATACCTGTATAAAACGGCTGTTTTATCGGCTTTCTCACCAGGGGATTGGGAGGGCTGGCGTAGATCTTTTTCCACCGCCCTTTTACTATATCGCCGTTGCCATCAATGGGTTTGCCCAAGCCGTTTAAAACCCTACCTCTAAGCTCTGAGCTAACCCGAA
The DNA here is from genome assembly GCF_000427425.1 of Caldanaerobius polysaccharolyticus DSM 13641. NCBI lineage: Bacteria > Bacillati > Bacillota > Clostridia > Thermoanaerobacterales > Thermoanaerobacteraceae > Caldanaerobius > Caldanaerobius polysaccharolyticus. The sequence continues at coordinate 301,337 of NZ_KE386494.1, forward strand.
CCCTCAGCGGCTCGCCATAGGACCTGACTGTACAACCCTGCCTTATACCTTCTGTATCACCGATAGCCATAAGTATGACGCCGTTTTTATCAAAGCCCACCACCTCAGCTAAAACCCCGCCGCCTTTGCTTTTCTCTATCCTACAAAGCTCCCCTACTTGTGCATAAGGCAGGCTGCACCTTATAGTGAGTCCTACCACCTGGGTTACATGGCCTATATAACTGTAAAACTTTTTGTCCTGTATCTCCTGGTATTTGTCTAAATCTACCTTATTCATTTAACAAAATGCTCCTCAGTTCTCTCTTCATGTTGTCCAACTGGGTCATTATACCACAGTCAATGCTGCCATCAGGGGTATCTATTATTATATCACCCTGCTTTAACGTAGGATCAGCAATCAATTTAAAACCCTGAAGTTCCGCGCTATCCGACAAAATCTTGTAATCATCGTCGCATACCCTTACCTCAAAATCTCCCTTTACGCTTAAATGAGACATGGCCTCATGGATAACCCTCTGGTATAATTCGCCTTTATTTATTTCTCCCAGGATCTTTTCTACACATGTGGATAAAAGCCTCACCATGTCCGACTCCATCTCTTGTAAAAGCCTCTGCCTTTCCTGTGTGATTTGCTCTTTTAGCCGATTGGCCTGATCCACTATGGCCTGGGCCTCTTTCCGTCCTTCTTCTAACCCTTTAGCCATGCCTTCTGCATAACCATCGGCATAGCCTTTTTGCTTGCCCTCCATATAGCCCTGTTGTTTAGCTTGTTCTTTCTGCTCTGAGGCTAATTTGCCTGCTTCTTCAATAATCTTGTCTCTCTGAACCAAAGCGTCTTTTATTATCCTGTCATGTTCGGCTCTCGCTCTTGACAGCGCTTCATCTATTTCATTTAGCCTTTCGTCTGCCCGGGATGGGACTTTATCTTTGTTGGCATTTGGCGGCGCTATGTAATAGATGCCCTCGTAATCCACCACCGTCGCTTTTATAACTTTACTCAATTAATTCATCACCACCGCCCCTGGATATAATGATCTCCCCAGCATCTTCTAATTTCCTTATTATGCTCACAATCCTCTGCTGAGCCTCATCCACATCCCTTAACCTAACAGGTCCCATATACTGGATGTCCTCTTTGATCATCTCGGCCAAGCGCTTTGACATGTTGTTGTATATAACCCTCGCCACATCCTCACTGGCTCCTTTAAGAGCTAAGGCTATGTCGTGGTTGTCCACTTCCCTTAAAATCCTCTGGATGGATCTGTTGTCAAGGGTGACTATATCTTCAAATACAAACATGCGCTTTTTGACCTCTTCTGCCAAATCTATATCCATGACCTCCAGGGTATCCATGATGTTTTTCTCGGTGGTTCTATCTACAGAATTTAAAATGCTGACGATAGCAGGAATTCCGCCGGTGACGGCGTAATCCTGGACCACTACATTGGACAGCTTTCTCTCCAGTATGCTCTCCACCTCTTTTATAATCTCCGGTGAAGTCCTGTCCATTTTGGCTATCCTGTAAGCTATATCAGCTTGTTTTTCCTGAGGCAACGCTGAAAGAACCATAGCAGCCTGCTCCGGCTGGAGATATGATAAAACCAGCGCTATGGTCTGCGGATGCTCATTTTGTAAAAAATTTAATATTTGAGAAGGATCGGCTTTTCGCATAAAGTCAAAAGGCTTTACCTGTAATGATGAAGTGAGGTGATTTATTATCTCTAACGCCCTCTGGGTGCCCAAGGCTTTTTCCAGCACCTCCCGGGCGTACTCTATACCTCCTTCTGCAATGTAACCCTGAGCCAGGCACATATCGTAAAAATCCTGCAGCACTTTTTCTTTTTCTTCTGCCGTTATGGATTTTATATTGGCTATCTCCAGCGTAAGCTGCTCTATTTCCTGTTCTTCCAGGTGCTTAAACACCTCTGCGGCGTATTCCGGCCCCAGGGCTATAAGGACCTTCGCGGCCAGCTCTTTTCCGTTGAAATTCTTTTGCACCATATATCACCTCAATCCTGTTGCATAAGCGTCTTTATTAACTGCGCTACGATATCTGGCTTATCTTTTATAAGCTTCTCCAGCTCACGCCTGTAAACCGGTTTCTCTTCTAATTTGTCCACAAGGGTGCCTGAGGCGCCTTCTTCAGGAGAGGGTAAGGAAGAAAGTGGAACGACCTCTGTTGGATGAGCAGGTTTTGTTTTTTTCCTCTTCACAGCGCTGTACGCAAACCACCCTCCTGTAGCCAATGCCGCCAACAAAGCGCCCATGAGTACATACCCTCGCATCCTGGCTGCTGCCTGCTGCCTTGCCAACTGCGCCATCTCGTTTGCAAGGCTCCTGTTAAATGGCATCGCATCCACCGTTACATTGGCATTTTTTGTACCTGTTGCACTGGCCACCAACTGAGCTACCTGCCGCCTCGTCGCAGCAGATAAATTATTGTCATTTACTACCACCGCTACAGTCAAGCTGTCGATACCACCCTTAGCCTTGTCTATTTCTCTCCTTATCTCATTTATTTCATAATTTATAGTCCTATTCGTTTCGCTGTAATTGCCATTGGAAGCATTGCCCGTAACGGTAGTATTTCCGCCATTATTAGTGGTTCCCGGTGTGCCACCAGGTCCATTGCCCCCTGTTTGATTTTTTCTTATCTCCTGTATACTCCTTATAATTCCATTGGTGTCAATCACAGGGGAATACTGAACCGACGTCTCTTTTTGCGTGTCAAAATTTAACCTGGCATTGACCCGTACCACCACATTGCCCGGCCCGAACACCTGCTCCAGCAGCGACTGCACGTTGTCTTTGATGTTTGATTCAATTTCTCGCTGCAACTGGTACCGAGAATCCACAGAACCTATATCAGTCCCGTTGACATCACTGTCCGACGTATTCAATATGGTGCCATTCTGATCGATTACCGTTATGTTTTGAGGTTTTAACTGCTGTATGCTCTTGGATACAAATTGAACGATGCCGTTTACCTGCTGTTTGCTCAACGTGACACCAGGTTGCAACGTGATTTTAATAGCAGCCGTAGCCTCCTGCTGATCATTGGACAGCACAAAAGTATTGCTGTCAGGGACCACAATCAACACCTGGGCATCCTGTACGCCGTTTATGGTCTTTATAGCGTCGGCGATCTCGTTTTGCAGGAAATACAAATACCTTTTCTGCCTCTCCATATCCGTGGTACCCAATGATGAATTTTTAAAAGCGTCGTCTATAGAAAATCCACTTTGGGGAAGCCCTTGGGTTGCCAGTTGCATTCTCACTTCATCCCTGAACTGCTGGGGAACCAATATGGTGCTTCCACCGTTTGACAACTTGTAAGGCACTTTCAAGTCGCTCTTCAGTTTTTCTACCACAGCGCCGGCATCTTTTTCGTTCAAACCGCTGTACAAGACCACGTAATTGGGCCTCGTCACAATCGTCATAAGGGTAAACACCGACGCCACGGTTATGGCTGCAATCGCTATAAGTTTTATTTTTTGTGATTTTGTAAGGTTATTCCAGTATTCCTTCAATCGCGCCGTGTATCTATTAAATATATCTTTCATATCTACTCCCATCCACTACTACAGCTGCATTCTCATTATTTCCTGATAGGCATTTACGATCTTATCCCTTATGCTTAACGCTGTCTGAAGAGCTATGCTCGCTTTTTCAGCATCAATCATCACCTGAGGTAAATCTATTTGGCCAGCAGCCAGCAAAATGTCGTCATTGCGCGACACTTTTTGCAAATTATCCAGTTCTTTTAAAGCATTGCTCAATACATCAGAAAAATCGAGATCAGGTATCGCAGAATTGCCGGAAGCGGAAAAGCCGCTTACATTATAGACGTTGTTAACACCTATAGAGGATACAGATTGTATCACAGGAATCACCTCTATTTACCGATATTCAGTGTCTTCATAGCCATATCCTTTGTGGCATTTACTGCGGTCACATTAGCCTCATAAGACCTGGTTGCAGATATCATATCCACCATTTCCGTGACGATGTTCACATTGGGCATCAAAACATAACCTTGGGCATTAGCATCAGGGTGACCTGGCTGGTATATTCTTTTAAACGGCGACTGATCCTGCTGTATGGAATCCACCGTAACACCTGTTCCATTAAACCTAGCCCTCTGGCTATCCAATATGCTTGCAAAATCAGTTGTTTGGTTCTCCCTAAATACCACGACTTTACGCCTGTAAGGCCCACCACCAGGTGTCCTGGTAGTATTAACATTGGCGATATTATCCGCTATGACGTCCATCCTTAGCCTCTGGGCGCTCAATCCTGTAGCGCTTATATCAAGAGCACTTAAGAACAAATTCGTCACCTCCCGCTATTAATGACATCCCTTATCCCATTAAATTCGCCGGATATCCTGGTTATAAGCGCGTCGTACCACACGTTGTTTTTCGCCAGCTGCGCCATCTCATTGTCAATATCCACGTTATTTCCATCCATCCTGTACGAGGTACCATCTACTTTTTCTACCACAGGCTGCAGATTTTCTACATTTTCATTCCCTATAGGTATGTGCCTCGGATTCGTCACATATCCCGCAAAAGACTTTCCACTTAATGCATCTGCCAAAATGTCCTCAAATCTGACTATAGACCTCTTAAAACCCGGCGTATCAACGTTGGCGATGTTATTAGAAATGACCTGATTTCTTAACCATGCGGCATTTACGGCACTGGATAAGATATTAATTGAATTAATTTCCATGTAGAACACCTCTCAATAATTATTCGACATCATTTTTATATTTCCTTCAAAAATTCTCATATTTTGTGCTGTGTAACAACTTGAAGCACAAAAAAGCGCTGCGAAATCAAACGCAGCGCTTAAGTTCTTTTATTTGATTTTATTCAATTCATCCAACAACTTGTCGTTTAGTATCTTTATATAAGTTCCTTTCATTCCTAAAGACCTTGACTCTATAACCCCTGCGCTTTCAAACTTTCTCAGGGCATTCACTATAACAGAACGGGTGATTCCTACCTTATCGGCAATTTTACTTGCTACCAGAAGTCCCTCGCTGGAATTTAGCTCTTTGAATATATGCCTTATAGCCTCAAGCTCTGAATAAGACAGTGTGGCAATAGCCATCTGGACCATAGCCCTTTTTCTCACATCTTCTTCCACTTCTTCGTTCTTTGACCTGAGTATTTCCATACCTACCACTGTTGCCCCGTATTCGGCCAGTACAAGGTCATCATCGGTAAACCTCTCATATCTGATCATCAAAAGGGTGCCAAGCCTTTCTCCACCGCAGCTTATGGGAACCACGGTAATAAACTTATCGCTTATCACGTCATTTTCGCTGGTTTCATTTATCTCCATGAGCCTCGCGTTGTACTCATCCAAAAGCTTATTGCCTTCAATAAAATTTTCTGCCAGTTTAAAAGAAACCATCTGCCCTAGTATCTTGCCTCTGCGGCTGGTTATATACACATTGGCATCCAATACTTCGCTTAAAATGCGGGCGATATCGTTAAAATCCACCGGTTGCCCACCTGATTTCTGCAGTATCCTATTGACTTTTCGCGTTTTTTCCAGTAAATCACTCATCAGTAACCCACCTCATTAAAGTATAAAATCATTGATATCGTTCTGCGGCATCATTTCATCCAGTTGCTTTTTTACAAATTCGCCGTCGATGATTATAGATTTTTCAACAAACGGAGCGTTGAATGAAAGATCCTCAAACAGTTTTTCCATAACCGAATACAGCCTTCTCGCGCCTATATTCTCGTATTGCTCGTTCATCTCGTAAGCGATATTCGCAATGGCTTCTATAGCGTCGTCGGTTATCTGTACATCTATCCCTTCCGTTGCCAACAACGCTTTGTACTGCTTGACCAGTGCATTTCGAGGTTCTGTCAATATCCTCTTGAAATCCTCAGCTGTCAAATTGTCCAGGTGAACTCTAACAGGAAATCTACCTTGAAGTTCAGGGATCAGGTCGGATACCTTTGAAACATTAAAAGCTCCTGCCGCTATAAACAGTATGTAATCCGTCTTTACAGGCCCATACTTGGTCATCACAGTGCACCCTTCTACTATAGGCAGTATATCCCTTTGCACCCCTTCACGGGATACATCAGGGCCTGAGGAGTATTCTCTTCCAGCTATCTTATCTATCTCATCGATGAAAATAATACCTTCCTGCTCTGCCCTTCTTATGGCTTCAGAAGTCACTTCATCCATGTCGATTAATTTTTGAGCTTCTTCCTGTTGAAATATGCGCCTGGCCTCTTTTACCGTCACTTTTCTTATCTTCTTCTTTTTATTTAAAATCCCTGAAAACAGATCCTGAAAGTTAACGTTCATCTCTTCCGGTCCCAAATTGGTAAAAAACTCAATAGAAGGCAAAGAAGAGTCCTCGACCTCTATTTCTATGAGTTCATCCTCCAATTCTCCGTTTCTTAATTCTTCCAGCACATGTTTCCTTTTGGCCAGCGTTTCCTCATCTGGCATATCCTCACCTTCATTGCGCTGCGTGCCCAGCGAAAACAAAAATTCCATAGGATTGCTCTGAGGTCTCGCCTTTTTCCTGGAAGGCACAAGTTCTTTTACCAATCTCTCCTCGGCTAGTTTTGCAGCCTTATCGCTTACTTCATTTATTTTTTCTTCTTTCACCAGCCTTATAGATGCCTCTACCAAATCTCTTACCATGGACTCTACATCTCTGCCCACGTAACCTACCTCAGTATACTTGGTAGCCTCTACCTTTATAAAAGGTGCTCCTACCAATTTCGCCAGGCGTCTGGCTATTTCTGTTTTTCCAACGCCGGTCGGACCTATCATTATAATATTATGGGGCGTCACTTCATCCTTTAAATCTTCGGGCAATAAAGACCTTCTGTACCTGTTTCTCAGAGCCACTGCTACGCTTTTTTTTGCCTCTGTTTGCCCTATTATGTATTTATCCAGTTCCTGAACGATCTCTTTGGGAGTAAGTTGCTTTTTCAAAAAGGTCGGCCCCCTTTCAAAATTCATAGCTCTTCTACGCTTATATTGTCGTTGGTGTAAACGCATATCCTTGAGGCGATTTCCATGGATTTTATCGCTATATCCCTCGCCGATAAATTTGTATTCTCTATAAGAGCTTTCGCTGCGGCAAAAGCGTAATTACCCCCTGAACCAATAGCTATCACCTGATCGTCTGGCTGTATAACCTCTCCGCTCCCTGAGATCAACAGTATCTGTTCTTTATCGGCCGCAAGCAGTAATGCCTCCAGCTTCCTTAACACCCTATCAGATCTCCATTCAGATGCTAGTTCTACTGCTGCTTTCTTTAAATTGCCGTCGGACTTTTCCAGCTTTTCTTCAAACATATCGTAAAGGGCAAAAGCATCTGCTACAGACCCCGCAAATCCAACCAGTATTTTCCCATTATAAATCTTTCGGATCTTTTTAGCAGTGTGTTTTAATATAGTATTCTCTCCAAATGTCACCTGGCCATCTCCCGCCATTGCGACACTATTGTCTCTTTTTACCGCCACTATAGTGGTTGCTTTTATCAAATTCGCACCCCCTTGATACCAAACACATAAATATTAGCATAAATCGACACCATTTGCAATATTTATAAAAATTTTTTATATTTTCTCATTATTCATGGAGACTTCGTAATTGCACTGCTTGTTGCTGCACTTTATAATGCTGCCGCTCTTGGTATTTTTCTCCACTAAAATGCCGCCGCACTGAGGGCATTTTTCCCCCGTGGGTTTATCCCACGTCATAAAACCGCATGTGGGATTGTTTTCGCAGCCGTAATAAACCCTTCCCGTCCTGGTCCTCTTTACAAGCACCCTGCCACCGCACTCCGGGCATACCACCCCTGCATCCTGGTACAACGGCTTGGTGTTTTTGCACTCAGGGTAGCCAGGGCAGGCCAGAAACTTCCCATACCTGCCGTGTTTTACAACCATGTTTCTCCCGCACAGTTCGCACTTTATATCGGTTTGTTCATCAGGGATGGCGTATGAGCCCATTTTTTCCATAGCATCCTTGAGCTCTTTGCTAAACTGATTGTAAAAGTCCCTTACTAATTCCTTCCACTGTATCTGGCCACTTTCTACGGCATCCAGCTTGTTTTCCATGTCAGCGGTAAAACCTATATCCACTATATCTTTAAAATACTTAAGCATTATATCGTTTACTATATAGCCCAGTTCCGTAGGAACCAATACCTTGCCTTCTTTGACCACATACCCTCTTTCCTGAATGGTAGAAAGGATAGGGGCATAAGTGCTGGGCCTTCCTATACCTTTCTCCTCCAGCGTTTTTATCAGCGACGCTTCTGTATACCTTGGAGGCGGCTGGGTAAAATGCTGCTGAGGCTTTATCTCTACGAGTTTTAACACCTGCCCTTCCGTTAGTTCCGGTATTGTATTTTTATCTTCTTCAGGAGCGTCCTCTGAACTCTCCATGTATACGTGCATAAAGCCAGGAAATCTGATGGAAGACCCCGTGGCTTTAAAAAAGTATCTGCCCGCCTTAATATCCACAGTCAACGTATCGTATACAGCAGCAGCCATCTGGCTTGCCACAAACCTATCCCATATCAATTTATACAACCTGTACTGATCTCTGCTCAATGAGGATTTGACATCTTCAGGTCTCCTTAAAACCGATGTAGGTCTTATGGCTTCGTGAGCATCCTGTATTCTGCCAGATGCCTTAACCTTGGCTTTATCGCCACTGACATAATCGCTGCCGTAGTTCTCCAAGATAAATTTACGCGCCTCATTTTTGGCATCCTCTGATAATCTGGTAGAGTCCGTTCTTATATATGTGATAAGGCCAACCGAACCCTCCCCTTGGATGTCAACTCCTTCGTAAAGTTGTTGAGCCAGAAGCATGGTTTTTTTAGCCGTAAACCCGTACTTCCTCGACGCCTCCTGTTGCAACGTGCTGGTAGTAAAAGGAGGGGCCGGATTTCTCTTCTTTTCGCCTTTTTTAACTCCGGTGACAACGTATTCAGCGCCTTCTAACTCTTTGACAATATCCATCACCTGTTGCTGATCTTTAAGATCGAGTTTTTCAGACTCAGTACCGTAAAACCTGCCTTCAAATACCGTCGAATCGTCGCTTAAAAGAGCTGTTATCGTCCAGTACTCCTCAGGTTTAAAGGCTTTTATCTCGTTTTCTCTATCGCATATTATGCGGACCGCCACCGACTGGACTCTACCTGCACTTAATCCGTATTTGACGTTTTTCCACAGCAACGGACTTATCATGTACCCCACCAGTCGATCCAACACCCTTCGCGCCTGCTGGGCATTTACCAGATCGTCGTGTATAGGCCGCGGATTTTTCACGGCATTTTTAACGGTATTTTTAGTGATCTCGTTAAATTCAATCCTGCAGGGCTTGTCAGGGTCTATATTCAATATCTGCGCTAAATGCCAGGAAATAGCTTCTCCTTCCCTGTCAGGGTCTGTAGCTAGGTAAACCTTCTCAGCCGTTTTAGCCTCTTTTTTTAACCTGTCGATAACCTCACCTTTACCTCTAATGGTGATATACTTTGGTTCAAAGTCGTTTTCAATGTCTATACCCATCTGGCTTTTAGGCAAATCCCTCACATGTCCCATAGATGCCTCGACCTTATAATTTCTACCCAAGTACTTGCTTATCGTTTTAGCCTTAGCAGGTGACTCCACAATTACCAGTGTCTTATTCATAAATATCACCTCGATCAATACAAGTGTATATTATATCAAAAAAATTATAAAATTCAAACTATAAAACCTCATAGATTTTCCCCGGCAACCTCTTGACTTTCCCTTTTAACTCCAACAGAGTCAAAATCGAGTTTACCTTTTCCACAGGAATGCCCGCCACAGCTACAAGGTCGTCAATGTGGATAGTTTCACTGAGCTTAATTAATTCATAAACTTTAGTTTCTTCCGCGCTTAAATCACCTGTACCCTGATGCTCCCTCTCTGGACCTGCGTGAATCCCCCACTGGTATTCCTCAAGTATGTCCTGGGCCGACGTAACCAATTTTGCCCCGTCTTTTATGAGCCTGTGACAGCCTGCGCTCATAGGGCTAAAAATATTCCCCGGCACTGCAAAGACATCTCTTCCTTGCTCCAGCGCTGCCTGAGCGGTGATGAGCGAGCCGCTTTTCTCCCCTGCTTCCACTACTACCACGCCCCTGGACAACCCGCTTATAATCCTGTTTCTCTGCGGAAAATAGCCAGCTACAGGTTGGGTACCCGGTGGATACTCGGATACCACCAACCCCTTTTCCCGTATTTTTTCGTAAAGGTCCCTGTTCTCCGGCGGATATACTACGTCCACACCGCAGCCCAAAACTGCGACGGTTTTGCCACCAGCATCTATTGCCGCCCGTTGCGCTGCGCCATCTATCCCTCGCGCCATTCCGCTGACGACAGTGATACCCGAAACCGCTAGATCGCGGGCTATCCTGTCCGCTGCCTTCAGCCCGTAATAAGAAGGCTTTCTGGAACCCACCACCGCTATGGCGATGCTGTCAATACTTAAATCTCCTGCGTAAAACAAAACCGGGGGTGGATCGTATATATGCCTTAAAAGCTCTGGATAGCTGTCATCGTAAAAAGTCACGTAATCTATTCCCTTCGACCTCATCTTTTTAATATAAAAATCGATATCGTAATCCCTGCTTTTAATTATATTATTACACAATTCGCCGCTTATTCCCGGTACCTCAAGCAATTCACTCGGCGAAGCCTTAAATACATTAAAGGCTGTTTTAAAGTGATCCATTAAGGTAAAAAAGCGCCTGCTCCCTATCCCTCTGCACAGGCTCAATAAAAGAACGTATTTCCCCTCTTCCACACCTATCACCTTTGTATTGAAAATTCTTTACAGTATATAAATAATAACAATATATCAATGCTTTTGCAAGAAAAACATGACCTACGATACATGATATGCGATACAGAAGGATTTTCACAAAATCCATCGAATATATCTATTAAAAACACTCTATGAAAGGAAGACATTATTTGAAAGAACAGGAAAAAGCAAGACTTGACGCTATGATGTGCTATGAAACACAGGCGAGGAATACAGGATACAAGTTTATAGGAGGAATAGACGAAGCGGGAAGGGGACCGCTGGCAGGGCCGGTGGTAGCTGCATGTGTGATACTTCCTGAGGGTCTTTACATAGAAGGCCTAAATGACTCTAAAAAATTGACTCCGTCTAAAAGAGAAAAATTATACCTGGAAATACAAAAAGCGGCAGTAGACATAGGCATAGGCTTAGTGGACCAGGACGTTATCGACGAAATAAACATATTAAATGCCACAAAAAAGGCCATGATGATGGCCATAGACAAATTGCGCGTAAAGCCTGATATAATCCTCACAGATGCCGTAAAGCTGGATGTATCCATACCTCAAATTTCTATCATAAAAGGCGACCAAAAAAGTGCATCTATCGCAGCGGCATCCATAATAGCAAAAGTGTACAGAGACAGGCTTATGATAAAATACCATGAGGATTTTCCTCAATACGGATTTAAAAGCAACAAGGGATACGGCACCAAAACTCATATAGAGGCTATAAAAAAATACGGCATAACTCCCCTTCACCGCAAGAGCTTTACTAAAAAATTTATAGAATCATAATTTAAAATTCACCTCATATGGCCTCATCATTTCGTGGTCCTCATGTTCTAATATATGGCAGTGCCACGGATATATGCCGGTATAGTCGCCAAAGCGTGCAATTATTCTTGTAACTTCCCCGGGGTTGGCTCTTACAGTATCTTTCCATCCCCGTTCATTTAAATCCGGTTTTACTTTTGGACCAGTAAAAACAACTTCACCGGTAGATTTATAGTGTTCCACATCAAAGGGTTGTCGGTCCAGTATCTGAAATTGCACCAGGTGAAGGTGTATTGGGTGGGTATCCACAGTTAAGTTAATAAATCTCCATATTTCTACGCTTTGGAATAAAGTTGTATCATCAATAGGATCATCCCACCGCTTGTTGTTTAACAGCAAAATGGGCCTACCGTATTCATCGACACTTTCTATTAATTCCTGATCTCTTACTTTAATAGCGGAACTCTCTGACAGCCATTCAATACGGCACAAACGGTCGGGTATTCTGGAATTATCATGCACAAAATAAGGGTATCCGACTCTAAACTGCATAATCTGGCCTGTGGTATCCGGATCTACCGGATCACCATCCGGAAACGGAGTGGGAGCATCGTTGAGCAGCAATATTTTTTCTCCTGCATATCTTGAGAAATCTACAATGACATCTGCCCTCTCGGCTGGAGCTAGAGTTATAGTGTTTACCTCAACAGGCCTTTCTAATAAACCCCCATCTGTTCCTATTTGATAGAAAGGTTGGCCCGTGGAAAACCTTAATCTATAAAACCTAGAATTAGAACCGTTTAAAATCCGAAAACGGTATTTGCGGGGTTCTACACTCAAATAAGGCCAAACCTTGCCATTTACTAAAATTGTATTGCCAAAAAATTCTGGGACAATTGAAGGATAAACATCTGCCACAGGAGGCTCTGGTTTACTCGGATAAAAAAGTGAACCATCTTTATTGAACGACCTATCCTGTATTATAAGAGGAATTTCATGCTTTCCCTTTGGCAAATTTAAAGATCTCTCATGTTTGTCCCTTATATAATATATCCCTGCTAAACCAGCGTACACATTAAGGCGCGTAATTCCTATCGCATGATCATGGTACCATAATGTAGCAGCTCGCTGGTTATTAGGATAGTAATAAACACTAGTAGAAAAAGCCGGTCCTGTTTCTCCGTATTTTCTTGTAAACCATGCCTCGGGATGGCCATCACTTACCGCAGGCACATTCCCTCCGTGCAGGTGTACAACTGTCCTGACTTCAGGTGTATTCATACATCCATGAACCGTATGATCTACAGGCAGTAAGTGTTTGTCAGGAAGGCTATTTATCCATTTCACTACGACTGGCTTATTCCTTTGTACCTCTATTATAGGACCAGGGTAAAATCCCTCATACCCCCATACAGTGGTCTCAGGAAAATACCTATGGAGTCTTTGCTTAATTTGTTTCATTTTAACTTCATAATATGGTACATGCCAATTTCGGCTTTTTGGCTGCAATACATGCGGAATAGGAAGTATATCTACGTATTTAGGAACCGTCTTAGGGTCCGAGGGATCTATACGAGAGACAGATAAGTTATCAACTGCTTTTGCCGATATATTATCCTTTCACCGATCCTACCGTTAATCCTCCAACGATGTGCTTTGATAAGGCAAAAAATGCGATCATAATAGGTAAGATAGAAACAGCAATGCCCAAATACATAGCGCCATAATCCCTCTCGTAAAAACCTCTCATCATGGATACCAATACAGGTAACGGGAATTTATCCTGTGTAAATATAAGTACCAATGGTGTGAGATAATTGTTCCATGATCCCACAAAAGTGAATATTGAAATGGTAGCTATAGCTGGCAAAATAAGTGGTAGGATTATTTTGTTAAAAATCATAAATTCTCCACATCCGTCAATCCTGGCAGATTCCATCAGGGAATCCTGGATGGAAGAATCTATTTACTGTCTGATCCAGAATACAGAGCTAGCGCTGGCAATAGAAGGGAGAATCAAAGGCCAATAAGTATCCAGCAATCCCAGTGTTTTTACCAGCTGAAAGTAACCTATAAGGCCTAGTTGACCGGGTACCATCATGGTGGCCAGCACAAACCAAAACAGCGCGTTATTGCCTTTAAACCTGTACTTTGAAAAACCATATGCAGTTAATGCGCTAAAATAGCCACTTAAAGCCGTACAAGATACCGCTATAATTATGCTATTTAAAAAACCTCTCCAGATGTTGATGCGCTGGATCATGCGAACGTAATTGTCTACTAAATAACTACCAGGTGCCAGCAACAGCTTAGTAGCTATTTCATCATTGCTGTGAGTGGCGTTTATTATCATCATATAAAAAGGCAAAAACGAAATCACAGCAACCCCAATCAAAAATACATATATTACCACTACATAGATATCGCTCTTACTTTCTTTTTGTTGAATGTTTGTCTTTTTCTCTAAAACTATATTCTGCACAGCGCCTCACCTCTCTAATCAGTCGTATAGGGATCTTCTGGTTATAATCTTAAACACTATTATAGAGAAGACCAAAATCATCAAGAACAAGGCATAAGCCACAGCAGCTCCATATCCATAGTTGTAATTCTTAAAAGCCGTATTGTACAGGTACATAACCATCGTCAGAATAGACTTTTCAGGAGACCCCATGCCATCTGTCAAAGTCATAGGGACATCAAATATCTGCATCCCTCCAATCAACGACGTGATCGCCTGATACAGTACTACGGGCCTTAATAAAGGCAGTGTTATTGTCCAAAAAGTCCTCCACCTATTTGCGCCATCCACATACGCGGCCTCATACAGCTCTACAGGAATCGCTTTTATACCCGCTATAAAAAATATCATCGTGGGACCAAACCACTGCCAGAATTGAATGAGAGAAACCGTGGCACGGGCATAAACCGGTTCATTTAACCAGTTTATAGGGTCTTTAAGCAGTCCCATAGATATCAACAGTTTATTAACCGTACCTGTCTGCCAATCCAGCAAAATATTAAACAAAACACCTATAGATGCTGCTGTGACAAGGTTGGGAACATAAAATATGGCTCTAAAAATACTGGTTCCTTTAATGGAGTACTGAGTAAGTAAAACAGCGAGAAAAATAGCCAATAACATTTGCGGTATAACATTAAATATCCATATAATCCAGGTATTACCGATGGATTTTAAGAACACATCGTCGTTCAAAAGATTAACATAATTCCCAAGCCCTATGAATTTAATTGCGCTAACCCCATCCCATTTTGTAAAGCTCAGATAAAGAGAATACAACACAGGGTACAGACCAAATGTAAAATAGGCAATAAAATAAGGAGCTATAAACAAGTAACCATAGTTATCTTTTTTTAAAACACTTTTAAACACTATAATATCACCCCTTAAATGCCATTTACTTACAATTAACCTGTACAACCCTGTCGGATAGCAGACAGATATCTATGGGTTGTACAGGTTAGCTTATTAATTCGTTTTCACATCAGGATACGCATTTTTGACGTCTTTTTTAAACTGATTTAAAGCATCTTGTTTGTTTTTCTTGCCATCTACGTACAATCCCACACTGTTGGTAAAAAGGGAATTGATATTAGAATCGTATTCCGTCACGATAGACGGATCAATATTTTGAACACCGTCATTTAAAATCTTGTAATAATTTTGCCCTCCAAGGAACGGTTCTCCAAAGGAATCGGAATTGACAAACTCTTTTATTATGGGTACATAACTTACAAAATCGCCCTTTTCTTCTATATATTGCCTTAAATAATCTTTATTGGATGTGACAAATTTTACAAATTGCCACGCCAGATCTTTGTTCTGGCTCTTTGAATATATTCCTAGCCATGTCCCGCCATTCCAGAATTTTGCCGGCCCATTTGCTAGCGCCCAATCGCCACTGGTTTTTGGAGCGTTAACTTTTATGACATACTGCAATCCCCAGCTGGCCAAAAAATAACCGAAAACAGTCCCTTGTGCCATAGAAGCTGACCAAGCAGGTGTCCATGGATTTATCTTTGCTTCTATATTATTATCCCTGGCTTGTTTGGCCAAATCAAAAACCTTCATCATTTCAGGGTCCACAATCAGGGTATTGTCTTTCACCCACGGATCTTTCCTGATCCCCAACTGTATAGTCTGCAAGTCTTGCCAGCTTGCCAGTAAATGCACTTTGCCGTTGCTTTGCTGGTATACCTTTTTACCCATGTCAAACAATCCATCCATAGTACTTGCCATCTGAGAAATCTGCGCAGGGTCATCTGTGCCAAAATACTTTTTTGCTAGACTTCTTCTATACCAGAACCCACCAGGCGTCGCTTGCCAGGAAAGGGCCCGTATATTGCCCTTGTTGTCGCTACCTAATTTAACCACATATGGCACCATATTAGCCGCTATCTCGTCTGCATTATAAGGCGGTGCAGATAAATTTTCCCAGTAATCGGTTTTAGACCATATCCTTACAAACTGTTGCTCACCGCTAAACATATCAGGTACGCCTACCCCTGCCTGCAAAACCGATCTCATTTTTGTTATGTAATCGTTAAACGGCATTTGCGTAAATTGTACCTTGATATTGGGGTAAACTTTATTAAATTGCTGTATCATATATTTGGGTTCATCAGTAAACGACCACAAAGTAATTGTCCCTTTGTAATCCTCAGGCTTTCTCTCTGCCACGTTAGATGTACTTGTCTTGCCCTGCGAGCTAGTCGAACTTGAACTGCTTTTTGAACATCCGGAAAACCATGGAACAATCATAAATAATGTCAATAAAAGCGCTACAATCTTCTTCCTGGATAACATTTTCCTTCCCCCTCAAAATAAACTTTTAATCCTTTACATCTTTCAATTTTTTACCTCATAGAATTTGCCCCCTTCTCTCTTCTACTTAATTCTCATCTTTTTAAAAAAACTTTATTAAGTTTCTAACCTTATCTTACTCCGCCGTAAAAACATTTTCAAAGTCCAAATTGGCTCAAATTTCCTTGAATTCGCGGAATATTCGCCGTTTTTTTTTTTTTAAGAATTTTTCTCACGATTTCTTCATCTTTCTTCATTTATTGCCTTCATGTACCAAAAAAATAACCCACCGTTTCAGTGGGTTATTATTGCGACCATTTGATGGCCATTTACTTTTGGCACAACAAACTCCACTCTATCACCGTTCATATTGAAATCCAATGGTTTTCCCTCGGGTACGCACATCACTTCTTTTACCTTGCAAGGTGACTTTACCGAGACTTTTATGTTATACAGCGGTATGATGTCTTCTATCGTATCAATCTCCTGGCTCCTCCGCTCAGGTATATAATGGAGTAAATGCAACACCCAGCGATTTTGCTGTTCCTGCTCGTTTAAAGTTACCAGCATGGTACTAGGCCCATTATGCTTTATGAGCGGATCCGGCAATAGGATATTTAAAGCGTTTACAAAAAGCTGTTTGCACCAACGGGGAGCGTTTTGATTGTACTGGGTAAAAATCGGGTGCATGAAATAAATCACAGAACCGTTTTTCAATACGCCAGGATACCCTATTTTACCCGATGAAGGAGTATGCCTATGAGAACAGAAATGTTCCCACGTCCTGTTAAAATACGGTACAACAGCATATGCCAGCACCTCTGCGCCCTGCTCGGCCTCTACCTCCAATCCTCTCATATACATCACGTGTTCCGTTTCTGGCAATCCCTTGCCTATCTCACCTTGTGGAAGTATAAAATCGGGGCTATAAGGCGCCTCGCCTTTTAATCTAATGCCGAAAGATTTTACTGAAAATGCGCTTTTATCTTCATTTAATCCTGACTCAAACGACGCTATAATTGCTCCCCCATCAGCTACATATTTATCCAGTTTTTCAGCGAATTCTTCGGACACAGGTATATTATCCGGCAATACAAGAACCCTGTACCTTGAAAAATCGCTTTGCGAATCGATTATATCAAACTGATAGCCCGCCTCCTCTAGCATGCGATTTGCTCCCATAATGGCAGGAGGCAACCCACCTATCTCAGCACCGTAGAACTCTTCAGGGGTAAAAACGCCTATTTCGGTCACAGGTTTAGCTCCTGTACACCACGGCTCTTTTTTTCCACCTGAGAGTACACGGAGCCGATAAGCTCGTAGACTGCATCGGATAATTTACCGTTGGGTTCCAGCTGGTCGCCGATCATGCACTTAGCATTTAATGCTAACATGCGAAAACACTCGTATTCCAATGCCGCCTTGTTTTTAAAGGAATGAAAATCACCCCATGAGGTATGGAACTTGCCTGTTTGCCCAAGGCAGTCAAGCCCCAAATTCCTAGCGTATCGCATTGTCACAGGAAAATGAAGATATCCCCATCCGCCGCTGGGCAGCGTTTCTAACTCAAAATGGGTATAAGCGTCTACGACAGGTCTATGGGCAGGACCCACATGGCCCTTGTTGTAAAATATAGTGCAATCTTTGTTGTACTGTCTGACAAAATTTGTCATATCTCGCTTAAACTCGTTTATAAGCATCTGGCCAAATTCTTTTCTGTCTTCAAGGGAAGCAGGATTTAAACCTTGCTTTATCATGTCCTCCCTGCAATACCTGCAGGCACAAGGAGTAGGCTGAACAATATCGAAAAACAGCCCGTCCACAGGAAATGTCTCTAATATCTCCAATGTCAAAGCCTTGAGAAAATCCCTGTAAGGGGAATTAACGCAAAGCTTGCGATAAAACCCAGCTTCAAATGTGGAATTCCCAAAAGGCCGTCCGCTCTCATCTACGGCCAACCATTCTGGATGCTCGTCTGCCGTATACTTATCCCATTGTACTGTTATATATATAGGGACCCGTATTCCATGTTTGTGACACGCTTCTATCTGATCTCTTAAAAGATTCTTGTTCACAAGATGAGGATGTATTCTTTCCGGAAATTTTTTAGAATCATAATACAGGTACCCATGATGGCACCTAGCGAAACATGTGATAGAATTTACTCTGGCCTTTTCCAATGTAGTAGCAAATTCCTCAGCGTCAAATTTTACTCCAACCCCTTCTATATCAGGGCTGGTGTGAAAATCAAGGTGAACTTCTCTAAAAGGCAATTCAAATCCCCTCATGGATAAACCCCCTTATCATTATACTCTTTCCACGGTATAACCCTTGCCTGCTTGGGTATCAAACTCTACCACGCATGATTCCGGCCTATGTGCTTCCATCACTTTTCCATCTAATTTCACCACTATTTCACTGTTAGATCTTATCCTGCAACGTTCTCCTAAAAGAGAGCGTATAAACGCCTTTATCAACTTTCCTCCTTCCCAATATATGTCTACTTCAAATCCACCTCTGGCTCTCAAACCTCTTATGTAACCGCTATCCCATGCTTTTGGCAAAGCAGGCAAAAGATTTATCTCACCCGCGTGGCTTTGCAATAACATCTCCGCTATGCCAGCCGTTCCTCCAAAATTCCCATCGATCTGAAAGGGCGGATGGTTGTCAAATAGATTAGTCAGCGTGGACTTTCTCAACAGTGCGAGGACATTTTCATACGCCTGTTCAGCTTCTTCCAATCTCGCCCACATATTTATTATCCACGCCCTACTCCAGCCCGTATGCCCGCCACCGTGCTCCAACCTTCTCTCAAGGGTCTTTTTGGCTGCTTTTACAAGCTCAGGTGTGCCTCTAAGTGTTATCTGATTTCCCGGATGCAGTGCAAAAAGATGGGAAATGTGCCTGTGGCCTGGCTGATCCTCCTCGTAATCCTCAAGCCACTCCTGTATCTGCTCGTATCTCCCTATTTTGAGCTTCGGAATCCGCTTTAATATCTCCTCTAATTGGTTTCTAAATTCTTCGTCTATCCCCAGTATCTCGCTGGCTTTAATGCAACGGGTAAACAGCGCATAGATTATCTCGTTGTCCATAGTTGGCCCCATACACAGTGCTGCTCTATGTCCGTCTAGAAGCCTGTATGTATTTTCAGGGGAAACAGAAGGACACGTGACGAGCTGCCCTTCAGGATTTTCAATTAGAAAATCTACAAGAAAAACTGCCGCCTCTCTCATGATGCTATACGCCTTCTTCAGGTATTCAATGTCCCCGCCGAATTCATAATGCTCCCACAGGTGCAAGCATAACCATGCCGCCCCCATAGGCCAATAAGTCGCTGTAACAGTGCGATCCTGTGGCGCTGTATCTGCCCATATATCCGTGTTGTGATGCGCCACAAAACCGCGGCAACCATACATTGTTTTAGCTGTCCGTTGCCCGGGTTCTACCATCCTTTCTATATGATCTAAAAGAGGTATATAGCACTCCGCTAAGTTGCAAATCTCTGCAGGCCAGTAATTCATCTCGGTATTTATGTTTATTGTATACTTACTATCCCATGGCGGCAACATGCTCTCATTCCATATGCCCTGAAGGTTTGCTGGAAGTGAACCCGGCCTGCTGCACGATATTAATAAATAGCGACCAAATTGGAAATAAAGGCTTATAAGGCCATTATCCTCTAAACCGTTTTTAACCCTCTCCAGGCGCTGGTCGGTAGGCAGTAAGTCAAGTTTTTCATCATAACTTAAATGGAGGTCCACCCTCTTAAATAACCTCTGGTAATCTTTTATATGTTCTTCCCGTACAACCTCATAGGAATTTTTAGATGCATTCACTACCTGGTTTAAACAAGCATTTTTCGGATCTTTCTCTCGGAACGTGGTATTTGCCGCAAGGTATAGGGTAGTTGCGTCTGCCCTTTTTATCAGCAAATTGTCACCTATAACTTCTGTAGTGCCGCCCTCTACAACAGCGCGGACCGCAGCCCTAAATACAATACCGTTTTCGCCACCGCACCTTCCTCCCATGATGAGCGTATCAGGCTTTAAAGGCTCAACTCTATCAAGGTTTCTGAATCTACCCCTATCTAACTGCACCTTAAGCGATAGGCTGCCAGGACTCGTCGAAGTCAAATGAATTACAATAACATTATCAACGTAGCTGGCGAAAACTTCCCTAACGTATGTTGTATTGCCCACAACATATTGCACCCTTACGATACCCGTATCGAGATCTAATTCTCTTATGTAATCTTTAACATCTGCCTCATCGTGCTTAAAACTCAAATATAGATCTCCCAGCGGTTCATAATGGCTTTCTGCCTCGGGCAAGCCTGCCAGTGTGAGATTTGCAAGCTCCTGAGCCTCTATAACCTTGCCTTCAAGTATCAGCCGCCTGATCTCAGGCAAATATTCAAGAGCATCGGGATTATTTCTATCCCTTGGACCACCGTACCACACAGAATCTTCGTTTAGCTGAATTCGCTCTACATCAGTCCTGCCAAACACCATTCCACCCAATCTCCCATTGCCCACAGGTAATGCCTCAACCCACTCTTTTGCGGGCTGACGGTACCACAATTTCAAACCATTTTTTTCTTTTGACATCTTAATAATCCCCCCTTTCACCTTTATTTGTTTCGAGCCAATCTATCTATTCAAATTTGATAAGAACATCCAACTCCCCGTATCCATTAAAGAATACGTGGAGTTGGATAAACGAATTACAAACAGTTACATACACCTGCGTATAAGATATATAATATCTTCCCTGGTTGCCATTTTAGGATGACCTTTAAGGTCCAATTGAAAACTGGTGTACACCGTATCGGCAAAGCACTCAATCTGATCTTCTTTTAACCCGTATTCACCAAAGGTCACATCCGCCCCAATCTCTTTGAACAAACCCTCCAGTATCAGGGGCAACCTAGAGGCTTTCTTATTTACAGGTTCAGACTTTAAAGAAGGATCAAGCATCTCCGCTACCACGGCAAACTTTTCAGCGGCTACAGGCAACGTCCACTCCACCACCTCAGGCAAGCATGCCGCTATTGTGCCTCCATGGGGCGCATTGGTCAGCCCGCTTAACGGCTGCCCCAACGCGTGGGGTACCGTCGTCCCTGCATGGGCTATAGCCATACCACCAAAGTACACGCCAGCGCCATCTCCTTCTCGCCTTTATATTAGAACCGTTCTTCACCGCCTCTACTATATTCCCCGCAAAGCGCTTTATGGACTCTAATGCTACCATCTCTGAAAACGGATGGGCATTCACGTTTATATACGACTCAAAAGCGTGGGAAAAGGCATCTACACCGGTTAACGCCGTAAGGGCAGGAGGCATGGTCATCATCAACTCAGGATCTACAATGGATGCCACGGAAAAACCATAGGGCTTACTATAGTACATTTCTGGTGAATCGCTGGATTGTTTATTACAGCATAAGGCGTGGCTTCACTCCCCGTTCCTGCGGTGGTAGGCACAGATATCAAAGGCAATCCTTTTACCTTGGGCCGCACTACATTGGCGCCCAGCCTCTCTGTGTATTCCCAACAGCTCCCTTCATTGGTCGCCAGCAAAGCTATGGCTTTTCCCGTATCTATAGAGCTTCCCCCACCTATAGCTATTACCATGTCATAGTTCCCATTGCGCACCATCTCTGTTCCTTTATCTATAAGCTCTACCGTGGGGTTAGGAACCACTTCGTAAAAAGGAACGGCTTTCACTCCTACCTCAGTGAGTTTTCTTTCCACTCTCTCTTCTACAGCACTTCCCTTTAGAAACGGGTCAATCACCGCAAAAGCTGTTTTACCGTACTTCTTTGCGATTTCTCCTATGCGATCTGCCTCCCCTTCGCCAAAGAAAATCTCAACCGGAAAGTCCACTTTAAATCTCATATTCTCCCTCTCTCTACTTAATTTCGATCTTGATCCTAAACGCCACAGGATATTCCTTCGGTTCGCATCCTGCAATATCAATAACCAAGGCCTGATCACTGCGATTCCATTTAAGCGGTACATCACAACCTATAAGCTCTACTTTATCGATATGCGGCGTGCCAAACGGTGAGTTTGCACCTAGCGATTTTATACTTACGCGTCCACTTTCAGGCCATTTAAGGACAACAGCGTATAAAGTATCACCTTTGGTAGTAAAGCGTATATCCTCACTTGTAAACGCACTTCGCTTCGTATCTGTAAAAGCGCCATCAGTGACTTTTGTAGGACCTTCCCCAAAGACTTTCCATGGGCGTGTTCCATAAATAGCCTCGCCGTTAATCTTAAGCCAGCGTCCAATTTCCATAAGGATCTCCCGTTCTGGCTCTGGTATGGTGCCATCAGATTTCGGCCCGATATTAAGGAGCAGCGACCCATTTTTACTGACAATATCCACCAAATCACAGATAATTTCATTGGGAGCTTTGTAGTCATGATTTTCGATGTATCCCCATGAGTTCTTTGACACCGATGTGTCTGTTTGCCAGAAACGCTGGCGAATATCAGAAAATTGTCCTCGCTCTATGTCAAATACAGCCGTGCCTTCCTCGTACGCATTATATTTGTAATTTATAGCAACTTCTTTATTCCATTCTACTGCTCTATTGTAATAATAAGCTGCAAACTTCCTAAGATATGGTTTAAATGCTAAGTTCTGTATCCACCAATCAAACCATACAATCTGCGGCTGATATTTGTCAACCAGTTCACAGACACGGAGTAACCAATCCTCCAAAAATTCCTCATCAGGAGGACTCTCCTCAACACTGCCCAAATCTTTGGGTGCAGGCCTGGCCGGACCGTAAAAATCACGGTAACGAGGATCCCTAACATCTGAGTCAAATTTCATTCCACCATCAAAAAACCACCAGTGCTCGGCGCGATGGTTTGAAAGACCAAACACCAATCCCCTTTCTCTGACTACTGCAGCCAATTCTCCTATGATATCTCTCTTGGGCCCCATATTGGCAGCATTCCATATGGAAACAGCGCTATCATACATCTGAAATCCATCGTGGTGCTCAGCCACAGGCACTACATATCGCGCTCCCGACTTTTCAAACAAATCAGCCCATGCCTTAGGATCAAATTTTTCTGCTTTAAACATAGGTATAAAATCTTTATAGCCGAACTGGCTTTGTGGACCATAGGTTTTGACATGATGCTCAAACTCGGGAGTGCCTTGCTGGTACATATTGCGAGGATACCATTCATTTCCGAATGCAGGAACTGAGTATACACCCCAATGTATGAAAATACCAAATTTCCCATCTTCATACCATTGCGGTATCCTGTAGTTTAAAAGAGACTGCCATGTATCAGCAAAAGGTCCTTTAGAAATAACATCGTTTATCTTTTTCATCATTTTCTCTTTTATATCCTCTGTCATAAAAAACCTCCTTTTAAATTTAAAGCGTTTCAATTAGAAAAATTTTTTCACAACTTTGGGTTTCACATAAACTTTACTATCTATAGAAATATACGTTTATACCTAATTTTTACCGTATAGCGGGCCGAAATTCTGACACGCCCTGTAATCGGCACCCTCAAGGTCCATGGTGCCAAAGGCACCCCATGCACTGGGCCTGAATATCTTCTCTTCTGGCACGTTGTGCATGGCAACAGGTATTCTCAGTATAGACGCCAGTGTAATCAAGTCCGCTCCAATGTGACCGTAACTTAATGAACCGTGATTCGCGCCCCAGCTGTTCATCACTGAGTAAACGTCCTTAAACGCCCCTTTGCCTGTAAGCCTGGGCACAAACCACGTCGTCGGCCATGTCGGGTCTGTCCTGTTGTCCAGTATGTGGTGCACGTCTTCTGGCAACTCTACCGTATATCCTTCAGCAATCTGTAAAACCGGCCCAAGGCCCTTTATTATATTAAGCCTGGACATGGTAACAGGCATCCCGCCTTTTGTCACAAACTGGGACGAAAAACCTCCTCCCCTGAAATAGCCCCTGTTTGCAGGCCTCCAGCTAGTAGCATCCAGACACCTTGCCACATCATCAGCTGTAATATCCCAGAAAGGCTTCATAACAGGATTGCCGTCGGCATCTCTCTGCTGGCCTGTTCCATCTAATGCTGCTGAACCTGAATTGATCAGATGGATTATCCCGTTGGCAGCTATGCCTGTTAGCTCTTTACCTGTTACCCTCTTTACGGCCTCGGGACTCCAATAGGTCCTGACATCTGCAAATACCTGGGCTCTATCTGAAAGCAAATGCCCAAAAAGCATTGCCACGGCGTTTAAAGAGTCGTTTTCGGTCGCAAGGATAAATGGCTCTCTGATGCCGTTCCAGTCGAAGGATGAGTTAAGTATCGCCTCGGAGAAGTCGCCGTTGGGAAAATGGTCTGTCCACTGCCTCTGTCCCTGAAAACCTGCTGCAATGGCATTGTGGCCCTCCGACTCTTCCACAAATCCAAGATCCGCAAGCCTTTTGTTGCCTACCATCAAATCCCTTATGATAAGCGTCATCTTAACTACTGTCTCCCACTCTTTATCCTTTCTCTCCCTGGATACCTTAAGGTAATCGGGATTGTTATCTTCTCTTTCAATGCAGTTCTCTCTTACCCATTTCATCCCCCTTTCAAACTCTTCTTTGTCGTAAATCCCTTCTTCCATTCTCCTTACGAGCTCTGACATATCCACGTATTCAACCCTCATGCCCAGATAATCCTCGAAGAAATCTGGGTCAACGATGGATCCTGCAATACCCATGGCTACATTTCCTATAGACAAATAGGACTTATTCCTCATGGTAGCCACTGCAAGTCCCGCTTTTGCGAACCTCAGAAGCTTCTCTTTTACATCGTCAGGAATCGTCCTGTCAGTGGCATCCTGCACGTCTTTTCCGTATATACCAAAGGCAGGCAGGCCCTTTTGGTTGTGGGCTGCCAAAGCAGCTGCCAGGTACACCGCACCGGGTCTCTCAGTGCCGTTGAAGCCCCATATGGCTTTAGGCATATATGGGTCCATATCGATAGTCTCAGAGCCATAACACCAGCACGGGGTGACCGTTATCGTGACACCTACTCCTTCTCTTGCGAACTTTTCCGCTGCTTTGGCAGCTTCTGCAAAACCGCCTATGGTGGTATCAGCGATTACGCATTCAACCGGCATTCCATTGGAACGTTTGAGATTAGACGATAGAAATTCCGCAACAGCCTTTGCCATTCCCATTGTCTGCTCTTCAAGTGATTCCCTTATACCGTTGCGGCGCCCATCGATAACAGGGCGAATGCCTATTTTGGGAAGCGAACCGTTTAACCTGTTGCGCAAAGGCGCAATCTTAATGTCTTTGACATTAGTCATAAAATATCACCCTTTCTGTTCTGCGAGCAAGCAGCGTCTCAGTTATAATTGATTTAATTTTACTCGCTTAATTCCAGCTCTACCACTGTGTCAATGTCATCAGGTAGCCCGGACACAGCTAAATTTAAAAAGGCGTCGTCCTTATAGTCTGTCGCATTCCACGGCTCGCTGATATCCACCTCTGACCCGTCACACAGCAACCGAGCTCTTTTGACCTTGCCTTTAAGCCCTCGCAAATTGATAGGACCTATACCCCTGTCAAATATATGGGCATATAGCTTGTTGCCTTTTTTGGTGTACCTGCCCCATTCTGGCTTTGGCAGCTCTGCGCGACCGCACCCATATATGCTCTCGCCATTCTTCTTCATCCACTTGCCTATCTCAGAGAGGATGTTAAGGGACTCCTCCGGTATCTCCCCTTTTGCGTCAGGACCTACATTTAAAAGCAGATTCCCTCCTTTGCTCACACACTCCACCAGCGCCCTTATAATCTGCTTCGGCGTTTTAAAGTCTTTATCTGCAGCGCAATACCCCCAGTGATTGTTCATCGTTATGCACGCTTCCCATGGAATCGGATTGCCCGCTTCATCCAAAATCCCTTCAGGAGGTATTATCTGCTCTGGTGACGCAAAATCCCCTGCGTATACCTCTGGGTTGACAGACCTGATGTTGCCACCTAATCGATTGTCGATGATAATATCCGGCTGCAGCGAGCGCACCATTTTGACCAGTTCTGTGGCCTTCCATGCCTCTCCTATCTTGTCATCGTAAGAAAAGTCAAACCACATAATATCGATTTTACCGTAGTTGGTCAACAATTCCTTGACCTGGCCGTGCACGTACTCCACATACCTTGAAAAATCCTGTTTTTTGTCTCTGTACAGCTGGTTATCTCTCATGGGATGATGCCTGTCGCCATAGGCAGGGTAATCTTCATGGTGCCAATCCAACAGCGAGTAATAAAAGCCTACGCGCAAGCCTTCCTCGCGGAACGCCTCTACGTATTCCCTCACCAGATCTCGTCCTGCTGGCGTGTTGGTCGCCTTGTAGTCTGTAAGCTGGCTGTCAAACAGGCAAAAGCCATCGTGGTGCTTGGTAGTCAGCACAGCGTACTTCATACCAGCCTCTTTCGCCACCCTGGCCCACTTCCTGGGATCGTAATTTACAGGATTAAACTCCTGGAAAAAGGGATGGTAATCCTCAATAGATAACCTCTCATGGCTGCGTACCCACTCGCCTCTGGCCGGAATGGCGTACAATCCCCAGTGGATGAACATGCCAAATCGGTCATGCATAAACCACATCGTTCGTTCCTCTCTGTTCATTTTAAAATCCCCCATTCTAAAAATTTTAATATTTAAATTATATTACCTTCCTCCCATTCCTGTAACTGTTATACCTTCCACAAAGTACTTCTGAACAAACATAAACAGTATCAAAGGTGGAACTACAGCAATCGTTGCCCCTGCCATTAATAACTCCCATCGCACGCCGTATTGTTCAATAAACATAGCAACACCTACAGGCAGTGTTTTCATAAAATCATTATCCGTTACAACCAATGGCCACAAAAAACTATTCCAATTACCTATAAAGGTAAATGCTGCCAGACTAGCGATAGCAGGACGACCTAATGGGAGGATAATATAAAGGAATGACTTCAGCCTAGAGCACCCTTCTATAAACGCCGCCTCCTCTAATTCCATTGGTATAGTAAGGAAAAATTGTCGCAATAAAAACGTTCCAAACGCCGTAAAAGCTCCAGGTATTATAAGGGCATAATATGAATTTAACCATCCTAAATACTTCATTAATATATACATGGGTATCATTGTGACCTGAAAAGGTATCATCAATGTGCCCAGATAAACAGCAAATAGTGTATCTCTGGCAGGAAACTGAATTCTTGCAAAAGCATAAGCAGCCATTGAAGAAGTCATTAAAACCAAAATCGTCGTAGTAACAGATACAAATATAGAATTTATATAAAATCTTCCGAACGGTAAGTAATTCCATGCTATTTTATAATTCCCCCATGCAAGATAACTGCCAAACCACTTCGGTGGTATAGAAAACAGCTCCTGTGATGGCTTAAGCGACGTAGCAATCATCCACAAAAAAGGAATCATGAAAATTATACCGCACAAGGTGAGAAAAAAATAATTCACAATTCTCCAAAATACACTAAGATCCTTTCTATGAACTAAACTCTTAACCATATTGTACCTCCTTTTCTACCGTCATATATCATATGTCACCCAATTTTTTTGCATCTTTAACTGAATTAGCGTAAGCACAAAAATCATTATGAAAAGTATCCAAGATATCGCCGCTGCATAACCCATCTTAAAGAACTGGAAGCCATTCTGGAAAATGTACATAACAAGCGTTGTAGTAGCGTTCATAGGTCCACCATTAGTCATAATGTATATTTGATCAAAAACCTGGAATGATGTTATAAGGGTCATTACTATGCCAAAGAACAAAGTCGGCGATAACAACGGTATTGTTATCTTAAAGAATTTGCCAATACTATTTGCACCATCTATTTCGGCAGCTTCATACAATGTATGAGGAATAGCTTTAATCCCTGCCATAAAAACCACAGTATTATAGCCTACTCCCCACCATACACTCATCAATACCACAGAAAACATAGCAATTTTCACATCTCCAAGCCAGTTAGGGCCTTTTATACCTATGCTTTCCAATATACCATTAAATAGACCAAATTCAGGCTGGTATATCCATCTCCATATAGAAGCTACGGCCACTCCTGGAGACAACACTGGTAGAAAAAACAGGGTCCTATATATTGTTATGCCTTTTATGTCTTTGCTCAGCCATGATGCCAATAATAGTGAAATAACTATATTCAAAGGCAGATATTCAACCACGTATTTTAACGTGTTTAGTAACGCCTTTTTAAACAGAGGATCTTTCGCAAGTTCTAAATAATTTTGAAATCCCACAAATGTAGGAGGATTTAAAACAGGCCAGTTAAAAAAGCTCAGTATCAGTGAAGCTGCTACCGGTCCTATAGTAAAAACGAAAAATCCAATTATATTGGGTAATAAAAACAAATACGCTGCAATTACATCTTTCTTTTGCCTAACCGTCATAATCAAACCTCCAAACTAATAACAACATCAATTGGGATGAAAAGAAGGTTGTATATGAAAACCTTCTTTTCATCTACATTAAATAGTCATCACTTAGTTACTTTTGAAGATATTTCTCTTATTTGTTGATCCATCTTTGGGATAATATCTGCTGCTTTAGCTTTGCCAAAATAAATCGGTTGCAAAACGTTTTGGGTTATGAAATTGTCTGCTTCTGTCCAATTAGCCGTCACATAAGGTGCAACTTCATCAGCTAAACACTTTTCTAACGCCTCCTGGGCACCAGGAACATTAGCAGCACCTTTATAATACTCTTCCTGAACACTTTTCCTAGCAGGAAATGCCCTTCCATTCTTAGCTAACAATGACAATGCCTCTTTACTAGTAAAATAAGAAACTACTTTAAAAGCCTCTTCAGGATATTTTGTCTTGGCATATATACCAAATCCAGAGCCTTGTACATATGTCGTTCTCTTGCCTGACGTTGGCGATAGTGGCGTAGGAGCTACAGCAAAATTAAATTTTGTATTTTTCTTTGTATTTATTAGACTCCACGGGCCGTCGTAGTACATTCCAATATGCCCCGCATACCAACGGTCAGATAAAGAATTTGCCGTTAAATCCGATAAGGTAGGGGCAACGTGATACACATTTATAAGATCTGCAAACCACTGAATCGACTCAATAGCCTTGGGATTGTTAAATGTGATCTGATCTTTGCTTTTATCGACATAATCACCGCCGTTAGATATAATATAATGCATATTGGTCCACCATGCTCCATCAAGGGCAAAACCAAAGTCGTGATTTTTGGGATTGGTCATTTTCTTAGCAGCATCTAGTAAGTCATTCCATGTCCACTTATCAGTAGGATAAGATACCTTATATTTGTCAAACATGTCTTTGTTATAGAAAAGAATAAGTGGTCCAAAATCATAAGGTAATGCATACGTTTTACCATCATAACACAATTCATTTAACATATCTGCAAAAAAGTCATCTATATCAAGTTGCTGTTGTTTTATATAGCCATCAAGCGGCAACAATGCATTCCTTTGAGCATATTCACGTGCCTTTGTCCAATGTATGCCCACTACATCTGCAGCTGTTCCACCGGCAACTTGTGCAGGTAACTTTTGCCAATAAGTATTCCAATCAACCGTCTCTAACTTTACATTTATATTTGGATACTTTTTTGTGACATCCCGTGCTATCTGCTGCCACAATTCCCTATCCTCAGCCCCAGCCCAAAACTGGACCCTGATTGTGACTTGTTTGTTTTTACCAACATCTTTATTTGATCCATTAGAGGGTTTACTGCCAGATGAGTTACAACTAGAAAGTATCAGTATTAAAGAAAAAATTATAGATAATAATACTATATTTTTCTTCTTTTTTGTTTTCATAAATATCCCCCTCATATAAATGATTTGAAATCAACAGGATCGGCAGAATCGGATTTCATGATCGCTCTAAATCCCCCCCTTGAAAATAATACTTCTAAAATTTAGCAAAAAAATTATATACAAATCACCACCTTCTCTTGAATTTTGGTTGCAGAATCTCCAAAACATGATAAATTAAGGGATTCTCTTCATTTTGCAACTACCTACTTGACTTTAATAACTTAAATCGTTTCAATAACATTTTAACTTAACATAAAAATGTTTTCAAAGTCTAAAATTGCTTAAATCTATCGAATATCAGCTGATTTTCTGCTGTTTCTTGAATTTTTTTCGTGCTATCTCGTTTTTTCTTCATTTTACATGCTATTCATATTTAAATTCCTTCTACTTGTATATAAAACGTTGTCATTATTTTTTAAAGACAAACTTACAACTCTAAGTATCACCAGCAATGCTGTTCACTTTAACTTTTTCTTTTTATTGAGGCCATATATAATCGCATTAAAATACAGTAGTGTGCTATAAAACACCTTTATCATCTGCGACTCAATTTATTATAAATTTCATTATAGTAAAGGGCATTTTCAACAGGAGTATTCGGTGGTATATGATTACCCACAGCCATAAAAAATCCAGGGCAATTCTTACCTATATCCATGCATCTCCTGACTTCATTATATATATCTTCCTTTGTTCCGTTTAACAATATAAGTGTATCCGCATTTCCTATAAAAACATGGGTTTTCCCGTATTTTTCAGCAATATATTTCATATCAGTAGTGGGCTCCATTACAAAACCATGAATACCACAATCCGCAATGTCATCTATAAATTCCGTATAATTACCATCTGATGTGTAAATTATTTTCTTTCCGCTCTCAATAAGCGGTGCAAACAACTTTTTATAATTAGGAAATACGTATTTGCGGTACCACTGAGGGTGTAAAAAAGCACCCGATGTCCATACGATATCGTCGTGTATCATCACTACAGGTACATCAGCTTCTCCCAGAGCATCAAAATACTGATGAATCCATGATGCGTAGCGATTAGTCAACTCTCCAAAGCCCTCTATATCCGTACCTGCAGCCAGAAGCAGCATATCCCAACCAAAAATACCGATAAGCCCTGACATGCAAGATACATAAATACCTGTCATATTTACGCCGTCAGGATAAAACCGGCAGTTCTTTTTATAATGTTCCTCAAAATCCTTCACCAATGCTTTTTTATCCCTGCTCCCGTATATTTCCCACGGATCAAATCTGAGAACGTCTTCAGGACTGTTAAAAGGACAATATACCTCTGAGCTAAAATCAACTCCCCCTGACGCATACGCGGCATGGCCCATCTTAGTCCGCACATCGCCGAAGACGTCGGCATCAATCAACGTGCTCCACACAAAGTCGTAATTCCATGCTTTCATAAAAGCATATTTAGCTTTGCTCTGCACATCTGCTGGGCTCTCAGCATTTACATCAATGCCAGTCACGGTTTTTACCAGATCCCAATGAAATTCAGCCGAATACTCTGTGCGTGGAACTCTCGGCGGCATCTCCAAATTTATAGCGGCCATTCCATCACTATATGACATAGATAAAACGCATCTCTTTTAAATCTTTTATCAATCGTCATACCGCAGCAATCGATTTTTTCTATTCATGGCTTAATTTATTAAATCGTTTCAATAGTATTTTAACTTAATATGAGAATATGTTCAAACTCTAAAATTAATTAAATCTACCGATATCCACTGATTTTCTTTTGTTTTTAAAATTTTTCTCGTGTTATCTCATTTTTTTCCTTTATTTTAAAAGCTATGTCGTTTAAAATTTCTTTACTCTCATATAAAACGTTGTCACCATTTTTAAAGACAAACTTACAATTCCGAGTACTGTCAACTATAATGTCTAGTTTAACTCCTTCTTCCCACTAAGGCCAGATATGATCGTAAAAAAATAAAAGGCAGCATAAGAACTAACATTGCATTCTTTCGCTAACGGCCCCTTTGCTTTTCTTGCTTTGCAAATAATCTTTTACGGCTGATAATTTTTGTTCAAAAGTTACGTTGGATTTTTGTCTCATAAAAAATATGCCCCCCTTGAAGTAACTCTACTACAAGGGGAACATATCACGTCCCTGCCACCAGCCTTTTTTGTCCTATGAGAGGCAGTTCTTGTAGAAAACGAAGGTATAAATATCTTGATACTGTGCTGTTTCGCGCATTGTCATCTTTAATGTCTATGTATCCTGTCTTGCTATTTATTTCTAATAAAAAATCATCCACAAATGTTATACTTCACATAACATAATAGTGGATGATTTTTTATATAACCTTATTTCATTTTAATTTAATTCTCTCACCAGAATCTATTTTTATCGGCTCACCATCTACACCGATCCATACAGGTATTGCTGATGGATTATATACCATGCTGCGATCAGCACTAAATTTTAAACTCCTCAATGCGTCTATATAATCCTTTATTTCAATATTTGTAGCGTACCACACGGTTTCATCAAATGATGCCATTTTGCAAAATTCTTCTATTAGATCCCAATTGCCATTTCTGTCGAACTCGAAGCTGTGTCCCCATACATAAAATAGAGGCATCTGTTCCCATTCTTTTAGGTTCTTAAATTCCTTCAGCTTCTGTATAACATCTTGATCATGATGGCAAGTCGGATGCCATTCTAAAAAATTATTGGGTATCCCAAAGCTTTTAGTAGACTTAACCGTCCTAGAATACTCTATGCCAAATGATGTAAGACTATTTAGCAACGCATCGCTGTAGTCTCCATAAGGATATGCCATACCTCGTACTTGATAGCCTACAAGCGATTCGAGATTTTTCCTATCTTCCATTATTTGATAGGCCAGTTCCTCTGGCGGTATCAACGACAAACACGGATGATTTAATGAATGAACTGCTACTTCATGTCCTTTATACAACTCTTTTATCTCTTTCTTAGACACATAAGGTTCTGTATCAAATCTGCCTGAATTCAAATTGAATGTGCCTTTGATGCCGTATTTGTTAAATATCTCTACCAATCTTCTGTCAAATACCTGGCCATCGTCATAGCTCATCGTCAAAGCTTTTTTCTTTCCACCATGATAATAGCCAAAGCTTATCTTCACCTCTATTCCCCCCTCTAAAGTTTTATAATTTCAATACTCCAATTCTCTCAAATCACCGGCAAGCTCTTGACTTATCTTATACGGTTGACTTCCACCTATATACAACGTAAATAATCCCAGTTCTAAGGTACACCTTCCATCATCGCTATTAAAGCCATGCTCTTCGGTACTTATACAGATGATTTTATATCTTTTAAATATCTACGGCATCATCAGCACTGAAAATTCGGATCTTTGTAAAGATATGCCCCTGTAAAGTAATAATTTTTCTTTTACTATTTTATCCCTTTATTGCTCCTACTACAAGACTCTTTTGCACTTGTTCGCTAAGAAGAACATATATCAAAATAGTAGGAATCGTAGCAATCACAAGTCCAGCACCAATTGGCCCCCACTCAGTCTGATATTGTCCTGACAAAGACATAATACCAACTGTCAATGTCTTTATTGCATCGTCATTTATAAAAGTATTAGCAAACATAAGCTCATTCCACGTAGAAAGGTACGTAAATATTGCTATAGTCGCTAATGCCGGCCTTATAAGAGGCAATATAACGTAATAAAACGACTTGTATATGCTACATCCATCAAGAAATGCCGATTCCTCTAACTCCCTCGGTACAGTGTAAAGGAAGCCTGTCAATATAAATATCCCCATAGGTATAGCGAATGCAACGTATGGTATTACCAGCGATGCATACGTATTAAGCAAGTTCAGATTCTTCAATATTATAAATAACGGAAGCAGTGTAGCATGTAGAGGCACCATCATGCCAGTTAAAAATATTGTAAGAACTAATTTACTGTACTTCCACTTCATCCTTACAATCGCATATGCGCTTGTTGCCACCAAAATGCTCGATATTATAATAGTTAAAACAGTGACTATTGTACTGTTTATAAAGTACCTGCCTACATTACCGCTGGACAAAGCAACAGCATAGTTTGACCATTGCCAAATACGCGGAAATCCAAGTATATTTCCTCCAAATATTTCAGTATTGTTTTTTACAGAGAATAAGAATAGCCAAAATAAAGGATAAATTTGCACTATCGCCCAAATAACTAAAATAGCTTCAAGTACATAAAATCCTATTTTTTTAAACCAACTCTTTTTATTTTCACCAGCTATATTTTCCAATTCACACACCACCTTTAATATGCTACATCTTTTCCAAATAATTTTTGTATAATCAACGTTCCTATTAATGATTCTAAAATGATAAATATAGCCATTGCGCTTCCATATCCATATTGATATCTAAAGAATATCATGTTGTACATCAATGTTGACGGCACCTCACTGGCATGTAACGGACCGCCATTTGTCAAA
The DNA here is from genome assembly GCF_000427425.1 of Caldanaerobius polysaccharolyticus DSM 13641. Classification (NCBI taxonomy): domain Bacteria; kingdom Bacillati; phylum Bacillota; class Clostridia; order Thermoanaerobacterales; family Thermoanaerobacteraceae; genus Caldanaerobius; species Caldanaerobius polysaccharolyticus. Next base: position 336,095 of record NZ_KE386494.1, read on the forward strand.
ACATAGATGAGGTCAAATGCTTTAAATGAACCGATAACAGCGAATATGACGCAAACCTTCAATATAGGTTTCATAAGAGGTATTGTTATCCTGAATGCAATCTGTGATTCAGTGGCACCGTCGATTTTTGCAGCTTCATATATATCTGTAGGTATTGATTTTGCTGATGCATACATTAAGAGCATATGATAGCCAATATACTGCCACACTATAGGTACAAAGACCGCCCCGAGAGCTGTCTTAGTATTTCCCAACCACTGATTTGTAAGTGATTGAAGTCCTATCTTAGTCAGTATAAAATTTAAAAGCCCGTAATTGGGATTGTATATTTTCATCCAAAGTTGTCCTATGACGACGGTAGACAAAATAACCGGTATGAAGTAAACAGTCCTGTAAAACTTCTCACCTTTAATCCCCCTTGAAAGAATAAGAGCCAGTAAAAGAGAAATAGGTAGTTGGATAAAAACAGACAATACAGCTAAGATAAATGAGTTTTTCACTGAGATAATAAATCCATCTGTATTGTTTATAAATAGGTTCTTATAATTCTCAAGACCAATAAATACTCCTTTGCTGAATCCGTCCCATTTTAGCAAACTGTAGTAGAAAGAAAAAAATATTGGAAGCAGTACGATGACTAAAAAGACTAAAAATGCTGGAAACACAAATAGGAATATAGCCTTTTTATCGCTTAAGATTTTCTCCATAGGAAACCTCCTAACAAAAGTAATAAAAGCACACAATACATTTTCAATAATATAAATTACTATATCGTTAAATAATTTCCTGCTAATTATCGAGTAATTAGCAGGAAATTGAAAATATCATTTATTTTCCGTTTATCTTCTGTTGCATTTGTTTTGAATACTCTTCTGGAGTAATCTGTTTTGCAAACAATTGAGCAACTAAATCTTTATGTGTCTGAGCAGCATCGCCACTAAGATAAATATCCCAAGCAGGAACACTACCCTTAGCATTTGCAACGATATTATTCATAATCTGTATCTCTAATGGATCAACTTTTGATTGATCTACATTGTCATATTTCCACGCTGGTAAGCCAGCAGCTATCAAATATTCCATATCTGATAACTGTTTTGCAAGATACTTGGCAGCTCTAACTGCCTCATCTTTGTACTTTGAATTTGCACTAACCATTAATGCTCCAACTGAACCGCCAATATACTCTGTAGGATCTCCTTTGCCACCTTCAATTGTAGGGAATCTCACTGCTTCAATTTTACCTTTTACAAGAGATGATGGATCTGAAACAAATGCTGCTGCATCGAAATTTCCTCCAAAGTACATAGCAGCTTTCCCTTGGTTAAATTCTGCTGTGGCTTCATCCCTTGTAAGACCCATAAAACCAGAATCAAACGCACCCGCATTAACCATGTCTTGTAACTTTTGAGCTGCATCTGTAAAAGCTTGATTGTCAAATGATGCCTTGCCGTTTAAAGCATCTCTTGTAAGCTGTACACCACCTTCGCGAAGTGCAATCATGTCGTAGTACCACATTCCAGGCCATTCATCTTTTTCACCTAATGCAAAAGGCGTTACACCTTTAGACCTAAATGTCTTTATAGCGTCGATAAGTTCACTAAATGTGGTTGGAACCTTTACATTGTATTTATCAAAAAGCTCTTTATTTATATAGAGTACACTTGCTTGTTGATCAAATGGGATGCCATATATTTTCCCATTATATGTGACATTGTCAAAAGAACCTGGTAGCAATTGATCCTTTGTGCCATCGTTTAAGTAGCTATCTAACTGAAGAACCTTTCCCGCTTCTACAAAAGGTTGTGAAAACCCTCCAGCCCAAGTCTGGAAAATATCAGGTGCTTCATTTGCAGCAATTGCAGCTTTAATCTTCGTCTTGTACGCATCATTTTCTGTCACGCTTTCTACAATCTGCACATTTGGATTTTCTTTATTCCACTGATCGATGATCTCTTTAACTTTCGTTTTTGCCGGTTCGCCAGTAAATAAATTCCAAAAGGTAAGCGTTATCTTTTTTGACGAACTTGAAGTCTTCGATGAGTTTGAAGTATTCGACTTGCTTAAATTATTAGAACTACACGCCGATGCACTAAGTACTAGAAATAAAGATAACACAATCAGCATCAATTTTTTAAATCCCTTCATTACCACACATCCTTTCTCAAATAATTTTAAAATAGATTACATATACATGATAAAATACTAAATCATCAATATGAATATAATTTTTTTACTACAATCTTCAATTTTTTTACCTTGTTTATTTACTATATAAGGTCAAGTCCAAATTTTAGTGTAAAAATCCCTCTGGCTAAAACCAGGTGTTTCTATCACCAACGTTTGGATTATCAGGAAATACCCTGATTACTCTATATTTTTTTGACAACAACCTTCGAGTCCCTAAGATTTTACAATACTTTTTATCAATTTTTTGTACTCACTTACTTTTAAACCTGTATACTTTTTAAAGCACGATGAAAAATAATTAGGGTCTTGTATGCCGACTGCATTAGCGATTTCAAATAATTTCATGTTTTTTTCTTTTATCAAATTTATTGCTTTTTCCATTCGCTTATTTGTAAGGTATTCTATAAAGTTTATGCCTGTCTCCTTTTTAAATGTCCTGCTTAAATAGCTGGGATTTAAGTAAAAGTGTTTTGCGACGTACGACAGCGAAAGATTACTATCGCCGATATTTTCCTCTATGAATTTTTTAACATTAGCGATTAAATTGTTGATATTGTTTATCTGCTCTTTGTTTATTGCCTTAATTGTATTTCTTACAATTGTTGATATATATTCAATCATGTCAGGCAGCGTCTCTATATTTATGATTTTGTTGTATGACTCTACTTCAGATAAATATATATCATCAAAGTTTTCTTTTAGTTCCAATGACACAGAGAAACAGATTGATATTACATTTAATGCTGTAACACGGATCAACTTGATTGCATTTTCGCTTTTAAGGTCTAAATTAGAAAATATGTCTTTTACCACATTTATTGCATTGTTTTCTAAACCTGATTTCAGGTAAAATCTCAATTCATTAAACAGGTGATTAGTGTCGAGCCCAGTTTTGCTTTCTGTAAATTGCACGTCTCTGTAATGTATGACACTGTTGTTGCCAACTGCTATGCGGTAATTTAATGCATCTATTGCCTCTTCGTACGATACTTTGATGTCACTTATCCTTCCTTTTATATTTCCTATGCCAATATTTACAATACAGTCAACATCCTTGATGATTTTATTTTTTAGTCTTATACAGGTTTTATACAGATCTAATTTTTCGTCGTTATTTAAGATGATAATTCTATTCATTGAATCAGCAAAAACCATTATCCTTCTCAACTCTTTAAAATAACTTTTTACGTAGTTGATCACTTTAAAATTTTGAATCAGACGAGATTCTTCGTTTACATCATTTGAATTGATAATCTCTAAAACGGCAACTTGATAAATACTGCCATTCAAAGGTATATCGAAGAATTCTAGCTTTTCTTTTACCAAATTATCGTCTAAATTGCCATTTATCAGCTCATTTAAAAACCGTTCTTTTAAATAAGGTAGATTATCGTAAAGCTGTCTTTTTAATTCTTCAAATTCTTCTTTCTTTTTTCTTTCATTTTCTATGACTGCTTTTAGCTTATATACGGTATTTGAGACTTCATCTTCGTCTATCGGCTTAAGCAAAAAGTCAAATACCCCTATTTTTACGGATTTTTGAGCGTAAACAAAGTCATTGTAGCCTGTGACAACGACAATCTTTATTGTAGGATATTTTTGTAAAATAGATTCGCTGAATTTTATACCGTCAATTCCGGGCATTTTTATGTCGGTAAAGACTACATTTGGCTTAAATTCGTCTATTAGTTTAAAACCTTCCTCCGCGTTTGACGCTTCGCCTACTATTTCCATTCCAAGCGTGTCCCAATCTATACAACCTTTTAATAGATTTCTTTCAAGATACTCATCGTCAATAATGAGCACTTTTATCTTATCCTTTATCATTCTGCTCCTCCTTGTTTATAGGGATAGTTATTTCGATCTTTGTTCTCTCATTTATTTTACTGTAAATTTTTACTACATCCGCAGAATTGTAATATATTTTCAACCTTTCTATTGTGGATCTAAGGCCAACACCTTTAGACTTACCGCACTCGATTTCTTTTATCTTTTCTTCACTCATGCCTTTTCCATTGTCTTCTACTATAAGCTTTATTTGATTATCACCATGTAAAGCTTTTATTGAAATGATTCCTTGACCGTCTTTGCTTCTTATACCGTGGTTTAAGGCATTTTCAACCAATGGCTGTAATATAAGCTTCGGTATTTTATAGCTTAATGTCCGCTCATCAATATCTTTTTCTACGTTAAACTTATCTCCAAACCTTATTTTTTGTATTGTGAGGTAACTGTTTATTATGTCGAGCTCTTCTTTTATGGTGATTTCCTCGCCATTAATTAAGAAAGATCTATAAAATTTACCCAGTGCTTTGACAATCTTGCTGGCATTTTTAGTATCTCCCATCAATATAAGAGCACTTATTGCGTCAAAAGAATTAAATAGAAAATGCGGCTTTATCTGTGATTGCATTACTTCTAGTTCCAATTTTCTTTTAATTTTTTGCTCGTTAATGATGTCGCTAATTAATTTTTTAATTTCATCGATCATCTTATTATAAACATCTTTTAGCATCCCTATCTCATCATTGCCGGTTATAATATTTACTTTTTCAAATTTTCCATCCTTTATTCCCTTCATAGAGTTTACCAGCTTTATTATGGGCTGTGTAATAAACAGCGATATAAACAATAGCCCTAGAATAAGCAATATGACATTTATTATTATGACAAATAGAAGTATTATATTGTATGTCCAAAATTGACTGTTGAGCTCATTAAATGGTGTTATGCTTATTATATTCCACCCAAATTTATTTTCTATGTGCGAAATGATGTACACTTCTCCGTTAATATTTTTTATAGTGGAGCCATTAGGCCTTATATAATTAAATATCTCGTTATTTAAATTTTTGCTTATATTAGTTGGCTCTATTATGCTGTTGCCTTTTTCGTCTTTTAGTATAATGCTTGATGTATAAGTATTGATGGCGCTGTTTATATATTTACTTAAATATAATTTAGATATGTTTATCATCATTATGCCTGAAGGCTTTTGCGTATTTATATCATTTATTACTCTGATGAAAGAGATATAACCTTGATTGTCTTTGTTATTTTCCAGCAGACCACCAGCATTTACTTCTAAAATGTATCCGCCATTTAAATTTAATAGCCTGTTGTACCAGTTAGTAGATTGTATCATGGGTAAACTTATACTTTTAAAAGAAACGTTATCGACGAAATATTTATTTCCATTGTTATCAAAAATATATATAGACGAAATAAAATCGTTGAAATTTAAAAAATCCGCTAAATACTTTTTCATCGGCTGTATGTAATTAGCGTTATTACCAGCATTGCCGCTTGAAAGGGCAGCTTGTAAAATTTGGCTCGAAATCAGTATTTTTGATTGGTTATCAACTGAATTGATTAACGATTCAACATTGGAATTAATGTGCGAAACGATTTCGTTTGAAACTTGCATAACTTTATTGTTTGTAATGCTATTGTTTATCTCTTTGTATGCTATTGAAAGAAAAGAAATCGAAATTATTAAAACAAACATGTAGTACAAAATTATTTTAGTTGAAATATTAAGATCACCAAGTTTTCTAGTAAACCTTTTCAACATAATATTAACTCCTTTGGAGTAAGGTATTAAATAACAACATTATTGCGACTCTACAATTATCTCTAAAGTTTCATCTGATGGAAGTATTGTTTTTTATTTTATAACTTCCCTTAACTGCCTGTAGAATCCTTCAATTATGTTTGTCGTATACATTATTTTCCTTACTTCATTAGGAAATTTGTAAAATGGCTTAAAACATCCCAATTACTTTCCCAACCTTTATTGCGGATGTTTATATGAAACATATTTAAAGTAATTCCTTAATTGATGTATATGCATCTAAGCCGCAGAAGAATTTTTGATCCTTCTGCGACTTTTTTTATCACCTGCGCTTTTTAATCTCCAACGCCTTTAACGCTTCTTCTACTATATCTTCAGGCGTAAGATGGTACAGCTTCAATAGCTCATCGGGCTTCCCTGACTGCCCAAATACATCTCTTATCCCTACCCGCCTTACGGGAACTGGTACCCTCTCGCTGACTACCTCGCATACCGCTGAACCTAATCCTCCTATCACGCTGTGCTCCTCTGCCGTCACTATCGCTCCTGTCTCCCACGCCGCCTTCACTATCAGCTCCTGGTCTATGGGCTTTATGGTGTGTATGTCTATCACCCTCGCGCTTATCCCCTTCTTCTTTAACTCTTCATGGGCTTCCAGCGCCGCTGCCACCATTATCCCCGTCGCTACTATGGTCACGTCGCTTCCTTCTCTTAGCTCTATCCCTTTGCCTATCTCAAACCTGTAGCTTTTATCATCGTATATCACAGGCACTCCCATCCTGCCAAGCCTGATGTACACCGGTCCTTTGTACTCGCACGCCGCTTTTACCGCAGCCCTCGCCTCTACATCGTCCGCTGGGTTTATAACCACCATTCCCGGTATCGACCTCATTATCGCTATGTCCTCTACTGACTGGTGGGTCGCTCCATCCTCTCCCACCGTTATGCCTGCATGGGTCGCTGCTATCTTTACGTTTAACCTGGGATAGGCTATGGAGTTCCTTATCTGCTCAAAGGCCCTCCCTGTGGCAAATATCGCAAAGGAGCTGGCATAGGGTATCTTCCCATGTGGCCAGGCCAGCTGCTGTACCCATGAGGTCCTGCTCTGATATGCCCATGTTGAAAAACCTATCGGGATATTTTTTCGCAAACTCTGCCGTCTTGGTGGATTTTGATAGGTCTGCATCCAGTACCACTACGTCTTTGTTGATCTCTCCTAGCTCTACCAGCGCTTTGCCGTAGGATTCTCTCGTCGCTATCTTCTCGCTCATCTCAATCCCCCAATTCTGTTAGTGCTTTTTTCATCTGCTCTTCGTTGGGTGCGCTCCCGTGCCATCCTACCTGGTTCTCCATGAAGGATACTCCCTTGCCCTTTACGGTATGGGCTATCACCATGGTAGGTTTGCCCTTGGTCGCCTTGGCTTTCTCTACCGCGCTTTTTATCTGGTCGTAGTCGTGCCCGTCTATCTCCAGTACATTCCACCCAAAGGCCCTCCACTTGTCTGCCACGGGCTTTATGGTCATGACTAGGTCGTTGGCACCGTCTATCTGCAGCTGATTGTAGTCTAAAAACGCCGTGAGGTTGTCCAGTCTGTAGTGGGCTGCGCTCATGGCCGCTTCCCAAACCATGCCTTCCTGTATCTCTCCGTCTCCCAGCATTACGTACACCCTGTAGTCTTTTTTGTCCAGCTTCGCCGCCAGCGCCATGCCGTTGGCCGCAGACAGTCCCTGCCCCAGGGAACCTGTGGTCATGTCCACGCCAGGGGTGCTCTTCATGTCCGGATGACCCTGCAGTATGGATCCTACCTGCCTCAGCCTCATCAGCTCTTCTTTGGCAAAGTAACCCCTCTCGGCTAATACGGCGTACAACGCCGGCGCTGCATGGCCTTTGGACAGCACAAACCTGTCTCTGTCCTTCCATTTGGGATTCTTGGGATCTATCCTCATCACGTCAAAGTACAGTGTGACAAGAATGTCGGTAGCTGACAGCGACCCTCCGGGATGTCCGGATTTTGCCGCTGTCACAGCCTTTATTATGTTCTTCCTGACTTCTGTTGCGATGTGTGCCAGTCTCTGGTTATCCATGAATCTTACCTCCTGCTTTATATCTTCAAATTGGCCTTCTTCCAGTCCTCTTTAAACTTCTGTATCCCTGCGTCTGTCAGAGGGTGTTTTATCATCTGCATTATAACTTTATACGGCACGGTGGCTATGTGGGCACCCAGTTTGGCGGCTTCCAGCACGTGCATGGGATGCCTTACGCTGGCCACGATTATCTCGGTGCTTATGTCGTAGTTCTTAAATATCTCGACTATATCCCGTATGAGCTGCATGCCCTCTGTGCTTATGTCGTCCAATCTTCCCACAAAGGGGCTTACGTACGTGGCCCCTGCCCTGGCTGCCAGTAGCGCCTGGTTGGCGCTAAATATGAGGGTCACATTGGTCTTTATCCCCTCTTTTGAAAGCGCCTTAACGGCTTTGAGCCCTTCTGCTGTCATGGGGATCTTGATCACTATGTTGTTATGGATAGCGGCCAGCTTCCGCGCCTCCTGGATCATGTCCTGGTGGTCTTCGCTTATGACCTCTGCGCTTATAGGGCCGTCTATAATGGATGCGATCTCTTTTATCACTTCGATGAAATCCCTGCCCTCTTTGGCCACCAACGATGGGTTGGTGGTAACCCCTGCTATCACCCCTAAATCGTTGGCCTCTTTTATCTCCTCCACATTGGCCGTGTCAATAAAAAACTTCACACCCATCCCTCCTCAATTACGAAATCCTCACCGCTACAACCTGTACAAATCCTTAACCGCAGGGTATAGAGCTGTATAAAGCCTGTAATTTTTCTCGTACACATCAAATAGGGACTGATTGGGATGCTGAACGCTTACTCTCTTTATAACGGCGTCACAAGCTTCCACTACGCTGGAATAAAGGCCTGTACCCACTCCGGCCAGTAGCGCTACGCCTAACGCAGGGCCTTCTGCTGAATTGATAGTAACTATGTCGGTTTTAAAGACATCGGCCTGAATCTGTCTCCAGATCCTGCTCCTGCCTCCTCCTCCTGATGCCCTTATTTCTTCCACAGGTATTCCCATGCCTTTTATTATCTCAAGGCAATCCCTAAGGCTAAACACGACGCCTTCCAACACAGACCTTATAACTTCCTGCCTCCTGTGTTTGGCCGTGAGTCCAAAGAAAACCCCTTTCGCATAGGGATCCAGGTGCGGAGTACGTTCCCCCATGAGATACGGCAGGTAAATCAACCCTCCGCAACCGGGCTGTGCCTGCTCGGCTTCTTTATCCATGTATACATACGGATCGGTACCCGTGAGCGACCCCAGGGTCTTTTCCTCAAAGCCAAAGTTATCCCTCCACCACTTCAACGAAAGTCCCGCTCCCTGAGTAACTCCCATCACGTGCCACGTGTCAGGTATGGCGTGGCAAAAGGTATGGACGCGGCCTTTGGGGTCAATTGTGACTTTGTCGGTGTAGGCAAACACCACCCCTGATGTACCTATAGTAGAGGACACCAGGCCCTTTTTTACGATGCCGTTGCCTACCGCTCCTGCCGCCTGATCTCCACCACCTCCCACCACCGGCGTTCCTTCTTTTAACCCTGTGCTTTCGGCGGCTTTTTTGCATACCTTTCCGCTCACCACATGGGATTCATACACCTCAGGCAACCACTCTATGTTCAAACCTAGCTTTTCAACGATCTCCCTGCTCCATTTTCTCTCCTTTACGTTTAAAAACAGCGTGCCGCTGGCATCAGACACCTCTGTGGCAAATTCCCCTGTAAGCCTATACCTTATGTAGTCCTTGGGAAGCAGTATATGAGCGATTTTCTCAAAAATCTCAGGTTGGTGTTTTTTAACCCACATGACTTTTGGGGCTGTAAAACCCGTCAAAGCGGGATTGGCCGCTAATTCAATCAAGCGGCCATACCCTATAATATCCGTTATCTCTTCACATTCGGCGCTGCTCCTCTGGTCACACCAAATTATGGCACTCCGCAACACATTGCCGTCTTTGTCCAAAAGCACCGCACCGTGCATTTGCCCTGACAGCCCGATGCCTTTTATTTCATCTACATTAATACCGCTTTTGCCTATGACCTCTCTCAAGCTCTGGCATGTGGCTTTCCACCAATCCTCAGGGTCCTGCTCCGCCCATCCGATCTCAGGCTGTGCCATGTCGTACTCCACCGTGCTGCTGGCAACAGTGTTTCCTCTCTCATCAAACAGCACCGTCTTTGTTCCCGATGTGCCTATATCAATACCTATCAGATAACTCATAATTTAATCCTCCCATCATTTTATCACAGAGCTTATCGGAGGTAAGCTTATGGTCTTAGGCGCTCTGGCTCTTATCAAAATAGCTTCTATTAATCCTCGGTGTTTATCAGGATTGTTCACAGCTTCAACTATCGCCTCATGGTCAAGCTCTTCAATCCTCGCGTTCATACTCCTAATCGCATCAATATTATTCTTCACAGCCACTTCCACAGGCATCCTCTCGGGATTTATATCGATTCCAAAATATCCCTTATATCCGTGCATCTTCAAGACGTACAGGGCAGCTTCTGCCTGTTCAGGGGAAATCACTCCTACGTTCTGGTCCTGATCATAATTACCAGCAGGTTGGCTGTTCCAGTGGGTATGCAGCAGTTTACCGTATTCCATGGCAAGGCTAAAAGCGTAAGGCAAATCCTCGTACGCCATCAGCACGTGGCCTACTTCAGGGTTTAGCCCCACCAGCGAATGGCCTTCACTTAAAATCCTCTTATTTTCCTCGTTTTTAAGCGCTCCCTCCACCTTCTGAGCCACAAGAATCCCTTCAGCCGTGGTGCCGTATATAATCCTCCCACGAGGCTCGTAAGGTTTGGGCTCAATCGCAACCCTCACCCCAGGCACCTGATCCATGGCTTCGGCTATGCCGTACGCAAATCTATCCCTCATGGCCATAAAATCTATACCAAAGGGGTTCTCATAGCCGTCACCGCCATGCCATACTATAGCAAAATCGGTGTTTAACTCCTTGTTGAGCTGCAAAGATATTTTCAGCCTTTCAATGGCTTTATTTCGCACCTCATCAATAGGTGAAGCCAGTGAAGAAAATTCCCATTGCTTCTGATAAAATAGATTGGGTATTACAGTCAATATCCTTATACCTGTGTCTTTAGAAAACTTCTTGTACGTGTCCAGGTTATTCTCATTTATCTCATTGGGGTAATGGGCTTCCAGCGCGCTTACACCGTAGTCTTTAAGGGACGCTATTATATCCAACCTCTCCTCAATAGACCTGGGCGCCGACGCAGCCTCTTTAAACCTGCTGCCTGATGGCGAAAAATACCAAATACCTACTGAAAATTTAAGGTCTAGGTGGAAATTCTTAAGGTGCTCCAGCACCTCATCCGGTGATCTCCTCACTTTTTGATCTCTTACATCAAACACAATAACACCCTCTTCCTTATAGAATAATTTAAATTAAACAACTTCCACTTTTGTGAAAAATTCTTTTGACTCTCCTACCTGGACTGTTTTACCTGTGACCTTAAATTCCCCGGCCACCTTTATGTCCTCAGAAGAACTGCCGATCATCACCTTTACAGTTCCAGGTTGTACAACGTATCTCATATCTTCATCGTAAAATCCCAGCTGGGATACTGATAGTTCAAAAACCACCTTTTTCTTTTCCCCAGGCCGCAGAGAAACCCTCTTAAACCCTTTTAACTCTTTAACAGGTCTCGTTACATTAGAAACCTCGTTGCGCACATAAAGCTGTACCACTTCATCTCCCTCGAGCTTGCCTGCGTTTTGAACGTCCACGCTTATCCTCACCTTGCCGTCACCATATACTTCGCTAGGGGCAATTTCCAAATTGGAAAACTCAAATTTCGTGTAGCTCAAGCCGTAACCGAATGGATACAAAGGTTTTGTGCTCATCTCCACATAATCGCCTTTCCAGTGGGAGCGCCCGCCAGAGGGCTTATGATTATAATATACAGGAACTTGCCCTACAGACCTTGGGAACGAAACGGGAAGTTTTCCACCAGGGTTGTAATCCCCAAACAACACATCTGCCACCGCCGCTGCCCCTTCTTCACCAGGCAACCACGCCTCTATAATAGCGGGAATGTGTTGAGATATCCAGTTTATAGAAAGCGGCCTGCCGTTAACAAGCACTACTACTGTAGGAGTACCTGTGTTGTAAATCGCCTCCACCAGCTCTTGCTGTACCCCAGGCAGATTGAGATCAGCGCGATCCCTGGATTCTCCCGAAGTGCAGTCATCGGTTAAACCGGCCTTATCACCTACTACCACTATGGCCACATCGGATTTCTTAGCCGCCTCAATAGCCTCAGCGAAACCGTCTTTGTCGTCTCCAGTGACCTCACATCCTTTGGCGTAGTACAGCTCGGTTTCAGGAGAAATTTTGCCTTTTATGCCTTCCAATATGCTCTTTATGGGGACAAAATTATCCACAAGGCTGACTTTGTCAGGCACAGGGGTATTAAACACATTAGACTGTTCTTTCGTCTCCACCAGCGACTCTATATGGCAGGGATAAGCGTAATCACCGATGATGTTTCTGACGCTGTCAGCGTTGGGGCCGATTACTGCTATAGATTTTATATCCTTTTTCAGAGGCAATAGATCGCCTTGGTTTTTAAGCAATACGATGGACTGTTGCGCCAGCTTATAAGCCAACTTTCTCTGATCCGGCGTATCAAATACTTCAGCTGCCTTCTCGACGTCCACGTACGGGTTCTCAAAAACCCCTGACAAGAATTTCATTCTCAGTATCCTTCTCACTACTTCGTCAATCAGGGCTTCCTCTACAAGACCTTTTTGTACAGCCTCTTTCAAAGGTAGGCCGTAACAGTCCCTACTGGGCAACTCGATATCAACGCCCGCTTGCAGAGCAATCTTAGCTGCTTCGCCTTTATCCCTGGCCACGTGATGGTATTCGTAAAGCATATTAACACCAAAGTAATCCGACACCACCAGTCCATCAAAGCCCCATTCATTTCTGAGGATTTGCGTAAGCAGTTTCTTCGAACCGTGGCATGGTATACCGTCCAGTTCGTGATAAGCCGCCATAACCGATGCTGTTTTTGCCTTCTTTACCGCGGCTTCAAAAGGCAAAAGGAACACTTCTCTAAGCTCCCTCTCCGGGATGTGGGCAGGCGCCCAGTTCATTCCACCTTCTGAAAATCCATACCCTACAAAATGCTTAACAGTGGCCATAATGCCATCCTTTATATTTCCTCCTTGAAGGCCTTCTATATAAGAGACACCCATTTCCGAAATCAAATAAGGATCTTCTCCAAAGGTCTCTTCCACTCTACCCCACCTGGCATCCCTAGCCACATCCATAAGGGGCGCCAGGGCTTGATGGGCTCCTACTGCCTTCATCTGCTCTCTTATCACAGAACCCATTTGCTTTACGAGCTCCGTGTTCCATGTACTGGCAACGCCGATAGTCTGGGGAAAACACGTGGCTCCCTTTGCCATATACCCGCTGCACGATTCTTCATGGACAAGAGCAGGGATACCCAACCTGGTATTTTCTATCAGATACCTCTGGATTTCATTGGCCAACTGTGCTGATTCTTTAGGACCCAGGTTGCTAGCCCCTCCTATACGGGTTATCTGCCCAATTCCGTCTTTTAGAAGATCCTTTGCCTTGTCAACAGAAAACTCCATGTTATCTAACAATTCATAAACCCACACGCTGCTCAATTGAGCGATTTTTTCATCCAAGGTCATCCTGGACAAAAGATCCTCCACCCTTTTTTCCACAGGCTGGGTAGCGTCTAAATACAGTGCGCTTTCTTTACTGTTGCCCTTCATTGTTAAACCAATCCTCCTTTATAAATTAATAATATTTAATATATTTTTCGGCCATACTTATCTGGGATGCCTGTCTTCCTGTAAAAATAGCTATTTACGACATCCCTCCACTCTTTTGCATTCTCAATTTGTCTATTAAATCTTTCTAATACATCTTCATAGATGTCCTTGCGAATATAATCCTTTATTTTTATCCAGTCCTCCTTTAATTTTTCCGCTTCTTCTGCCCCCTCAAAATGGGTGTTATAAATGTGCTGAATCAACGTTTCTCCGGATTTTAGCACGTAATCATAAGGCACGCGATGGAAGAACAGCAACAGCTCCTCAGGGCATGTCTCCATTGATTCAAACATAGCAGCATTTTCCCTGTGATACTGTCCTGCAAAGCCTGTACCTGATTTTACGCTCCTGTCTATTCCAATAGCTTTGGTGTCAGCTCTATGATAAGTGCCCCACTTTGAGTACTCATATCCGTCCACTGAAGGACCATAATGGGTATGAGGGGTAACCATCCAACCGATTCCAAGAGGAGCGGTATATTTTTCATAAACACGCCACGATCTCATCAGCATGCTAACGATGGTCTCAACAGCAAAAGGATCATTAGTAAGAGCCCTTACGCACCACTCGCGAGCAATTTCCTCAGGGGTAAAGCTGTGATCCCAAGCCAGCATACCAAAGGCGTACAGATTAGCCTGAGCCAGCCAGTGACCCGTCCAGTTTTTATCGCTTCCCACGTTTGAAACCCCTGCGAAACCGCTGTATTTATTATTAAAAAGCGTTCCATCTACGACGTACTTTACCTTAGATTCAGGTCCTTTGGCGTACGTGTCAAACTCGAGGACTTCTTTCCACATCGTGGCAAGATAGCACAGGTCAATTTGCTGTCCGGTGTACTCCTGGGTTATCTGCAATTCAATCAGCTGATTGGTCCTCTCCAGCCCTCCAAATAAAGGAGATACAGGCTCTCTCACCTGAAAATCCATAGGTCCGTATTTAACCTGAAGCACCACATTTTCCGCAAACTTGCCGTCTAGTGGCTTAAAAATGTCGTAAGCTGCCTTTGCCCTATCTGTCTTCGTATCTCTCCAGTCTTGAGTACAATTGTATACAAAGCACCTCCATATAACGATGCCGCCGTATGGCGCCAAAGCCTCTGCCAGCATATTCGCACCGTCAGCGTGGTCGCGCCCAAATTTATAAGGTCCAGGATTAAATTCAGAATCGGCCTTAACTAAAAAGCCCCCAAAATCCGGAATATAGTCGTAGATGGTCTTTGCTGTTTCTTTCCACCATTTGATCACATCTTCATCTAGAGGATCAGCGGTTTTCAGCTTACCGATGTAGATAGGACTCGCAAAATTTATGCTGAGATATATTTTTATCCCGCATTGCCTGAACACATCAGCCAATTTAGCCAGATCCCCCAAATATTTAGGGGTTATAAGCCAGATGGCATTTTTATTGACGTTTACATTGTTTATGACCACACCGTTTATCCCAATAGAAGACAGCAGTCTGGCGTAATCCTTTATGCGGCCTAAAGAGTTCGTAACCTTATTGTCACAAAAAAATATTGATCTTCCTGCATAGCCCCTTTCTACCGTTCCATCCATATTGTCCCAATGGTTTAATAACCTCAATTTGCACTTGGGATTGTCTATTATATGTACTTCCTCCACGTCTCTTTTTAACTGTATGTGCTTTATGAAGCTAAATGCGCCATACACAAGTCCGTGCCCATTTTTTGAGCCTATCACCACTAATCCTGGATTTTCCTTTACAGACTTTATAACATACCCTTCTTCATCTAATTTTTGAATCTCGTCGTCGCTAATATACTTCATGATCAACGCATCAGTTACATTTCCTACGATAATGCCACTTATCGGATTATCACCGCATAAGGCCTCTTTGGAAACCTCCGGTTCAAAACCCACAAGGGATGTAACAGCAGTTTTAAGCTCTTCAACCGCGGTTTGCGTGAATTTATCTTGTCCTACCGCTATGATATTTTTTACTACCTTTGATAGCTTTTCTCGATAGGGTTCGTCATCGATTTTGCTGTATTCAAGCCAGCATAAAGAGTAATCCACTTCTTTATCCATTACCCATACCTCTCCTTTTCCCCCCTCTAACTTTTTAAAAAAAGTTTATTAAGTTGCCAGTTCTATCTTACCTCACTATGAAAATATTTTCAAAGCTTAAATTTCATTAAATTTGACTAAATTCACCTTATATTCGCTGTTTTTTCTTGTTCTTTAAAGTATTGCTCACGTTTCCTCTTCTTTTCTCTTCTTTTTACCTAAATACTTCATTACAGATGCCCTTTTTGCGATTTTATGATATAATATATACAAATCAAAAGGACTAACGCAGAGGAGAGCAAAGTGAAGAGAATAGGTATAATGGGTGGAACTTTCGACCCTATTCATTACGGGCATCTGGTTACCGCAGAAGCTGTTAGGGATGAATTTGATCTGGACAAGGTCGTATTTGTACCTGCAGGCAATCCGCCTCATAAGCGGACGCGGCAGGTAACACCAGGGCAGCACAGGTACATGATGACCATTTTAGCCACAATCTCAAATCCGATGTTCGAGGTGTCGGCTATCGAATTGACGAAAAAAGGCTACACGTATACCATTGACACTATAAGGGAATTTAAAGAGATGTTGCCTGATGCGACTTTTTTCTTCATAACAGGGGCCGACGCTGTACTCGAGATACTTAAATGGAAAGATTCCCAAGAGCTGCTCAAGTTATGTGAATTCGTAGCAGCAACCCGCCCTGGCTTTGATGTCAGCGCACTGGATAAGGAACTGGCTATTATAAAAGAAAAGCACAACAAACACATATATAAGTTAGAAGTGCCATCGTTAGCTATTTCTTCCACAGACATAAGGAAGCGGGTGTGTCAAGGCAGATCTATAAAGTATTTGTTGCCTGAAACCGTAGAAAGGTATATATACAAAAACGGCCTATACAAGTGATACAAGGCAATAGAGGTGAAAACGTGTTACCAGAACAAGAAATATCCAAGAAATTAAAGGCCATGTTGACGCCCCATAGGTATACTCATTCCCTTGGCGTACAGGCTACAGCTGTAGACCTGGCGCACAGGTATGGCGTGGATACCCACAAAGCTGCTATCGCCGCGCTGGTTCATGACTGCGCAAAAGATTTGGACGCAAAATCTACACTCGACCTCATAAAAAAATACGGTTTGATTCTCGACGAGATATATTTAAAGCAGAGAGAACTGGTACATGCCCCTTTAGGCGCCGAAATGGCCAGGGATGTCTTTGATATACAGGATGAAGACATCCTTGATGCCGTAAGATACCACACCACAGGAAGGAAATGTATGAGTTCATTGGAAAAAATTATATATCTAGCGGATTACATTGAACCTGGCAGAAATTTTGACGGCGTAGAGGAAATAAGGCGAGAAGCCAGGCGCAACCTGGACAAAGCGGTGGTTATGGCCATGGACAGCACAATTCTTTACGTGATTCAAAAAGGAGGTCTTATACATACAAATACCGTTTCTGCTAGAAACGATTTGTTATGTAAACTAAGGGAAAGGTAGGAATAGGTATGAAAAAATTGATAAAATACATGTTTATAATGCTGCTTTTGTCCATGCTTGTGGTCGGTACCGGAAGTTATGTGTATTTACACAATATATCAAACATAAACAATACTTCGCCGATATTTGAAACCGCCAACAACAATAGCCCAAAAACATCAAAAGAAAATAGGGCTCTCAATATAGTTATATTAGGAGTTGACCATGCATCCAAAGATGACAAAGGGAGATCAGATACCTTGATTTTTATGTCCTACGATCCTTCTACCAAGAGAGCCTCTCTTATATCAATCCCGAGGGACACGAGGGTATATCTAGACAAATACGGCTACCAGAAGATAAACGCGGCGTATGCATTTTATGGACCAGAAAGATCTGCCCAGGAGGTATCCAAGATACTAGGTGTTCCGGTAGACTATTACGTTCTAATAGATTTTCAAGGATTTAAAAAGCTGGTAGATGATCTAGGCGGAATAGACTTTGACGTACCTGTCAACATGAATTATGACGATCCAGCCCAGAACCTCCACATCCACCTGAAAAAGGGAATGCAGCATTTAAATGGAGAGCAGGCCCTAGGTCTGGTTCGCTACAGGTATGGCTATGCCGACGCAGATTTAGGCAGAATAAAAACTCAGCAGAAATTCCTCAAAGTTTTATTTGACAAAATAGTGAGTCCCTCTTCTATTTTTAAGGCAGGGTCTTTATACGACCTGGCAGTACACTACGTTAAGACAGATATGCCCACTGTTACTATTTTGAGCTATATAGATGACCTTTTCAAAGTCAACAAAGATGACATAAAGATGGAGACCCTTCCCGGCGAACCTCAGTACATCGGAGGAATTTCATACTTCATATACGATGAAGCCAAAACCAGAGAGATGGTAGCCAATTTAAATAAACCCCAAACCGACAATGCCATCGCCAGCGATACTAGCCAATTAAATCCTGCAACCATCAAGGTAGAAGTTTTAAACGGAGGGGGTATAACTGGTGCCGCTACCAGGGTCGCCGGTATGCTAGAGGAATACGGATACGATGTAATTAATATAGCCAACGCTAAAGATATGAATCACGTGACTACACAGATCATTAATAGGACGCAGAACAAGGCCGTAGCAGACAATATAAAGGGGTATTTTAAAAACTCGGTGGTAATAGATGAAAGACCTACAGACAATAAGCCTGATATAACGATCATAGTCGGCAGTGATTACAATAACGATTAGAGGAGGTCTGTATGCTTTCAAAAATAATAAAGGTATTGGACGATAAAAAGGCCAAAGATATAACTGTGCTCAGAATAGACAGGATATCCACCATTGCTGATTATTTCATCATATGCCACGGTACATCTGTTACCCACACCAGGGCTATTGCCGACGAGCTGGAAGAAAAATTGGAGACAGCAGGTATTAAATTGCTGCACAAAGAGGGATATAATTCCGGCAAGTGGATCCTGATGGACTACGGCGCTGTTATAGTTCACATCTTTACAGAAGAGGAGAGAAAATTCTACGACCTTGAGCGCATATGGAGCGATGCAGAAAAAATAAATGTTGACAATTTTCTACAGATAAATTATAATAACACTTAAAAATTTTAAATAGCCGCTCAGAGGAGTAGTAGCAGGTAAGGGCTTAAGAGAGCTGGTGGCCGGTGCAAACCAGTGCTGATATCCTGTGAACTCGCCTCAGACAAAGAGCATTGCCTGATCTCACAAATCAGGCTATAACCAAAAGAGTGGGCTTAAGCCAATGGGGTTTAAGCCAATTAGGGTGGTACCGCGAGACCTCTCGTCCCTAAACCTGGGGCGAGAGGTCTTTTGTAAATAATCAAATGCAGGAGGAGGCAGTATATGGACAACTACAATTTTAAAGAAATTGAAGCCAAGTGGCAAAAAAAATGGGATGAAATGCAGCTTCACAAAACCCTTGAAGACACTAGCAAACCCGAATTTTACATGCTGGAAATGTTCCCATATCCTTCAGGTAACCTCCACATGGGGCATGTGAGGAATTACTCCATCGGAGATGTCATAGCGCGCTTCAAGCGCATGAACGGCTATAATGTGCTTCATCCTATGGGATGGGATTCCTTCGGATTGCCGGCTGAAAACGCGGCAATAAAGCACGGCATACATCCCAGCAAGTGGACATGGGATAATATAGACAACATGAGAAGGCAGTTAAAGCAACTGGGTATCAGTTATGATTGGGATAGAGAAGTCGCCACCTGCCACCCCGATTATTACAGGTGGACCCAATGGATGTTTTTACAGTTTTACAAAAACGGATTGGCGTACCGCAAAAAATCCTATGCCAACTGGTGCCCTTCTTGCAAAACGGTACTGGCTAATGAGCAGGTGGTAGACGGCAGATGTGAGCGTTGTGGGTCAGAAGTGAGCAAGAAAAACCTGGAACAGTGGTTCTTCAAAATCACCGCTTACGCCGAAAGGCTTCTAAATGACATAGAACGTCTGGAAGGTTGGCCCGATAAAGTCAAGGTCATGCAAAAAAACTGGATCGGAAAAAGCCAAGGAGCTGAACTCCTGTTTAAAGTAGATGGCACTGACCAGGTCATACCCATTTTTACCACAAGGCCTGATACGGTCTTTGGGGTAACCTACATCGTGTTGGCACCTGAACACCCCCTTGTAGAGGCACTTACCAGAGGCACTTCCTATGAGGCAAAGGTCAACAAATTCATCGAAAAAGTGCACAGGATGAGCGAAATAGAGCGCACCTCCACCGAAACAGAAAAAGAGGGTATATTCATAGGAGCCTATGCTATAAATCCCATTAGCGGCGATAGAGTCCCTATATGGATTGCCAATTACGTTCTGCTGGACTACGGAACAGGTGCTGTAATGGGCGTACCAGCTCACGACCAAAGGGATTTTCAATTTGCTAAAAAATACAATTTGCCTATAAAAGTGGTAATAACCCCTAAAGACAGCGCGCTAAACGCCGAAGAGATGAAGGAAGCTTATGAGGAACCAGGCATAATGGTCAATTCAGGCCAGTTCAATGGTATAAGCAGCCAGGACATGATGGATAAGATCATAGAATACGCAGAAAAAAAAGGATTAGGTAAGCGCAAAGTAAACTACAGGTTAAGGGACTGGCTCATATCCCGGCAGCGTTACTGGGGAGCTCCTATACCCATAGTGTACTGCGACAGATGCGGGATTGTTCCCGTCCCTGAACATCAACTGCCTGTAATGCTTCCTACAGACGTAGAGTTTACAGGCCAGGGAGAATCGCCCCTTGCAGAGTGCGAATCCTTTGTGCATACCACGTGTCCGGTATGTGGCGGACCTGCAAGAAGGGAAACAGACACCATGGATACATTTATTTGCTCCTCATGGTATTTTATGAGATATACAGACCCTCACAACGCCGAAATGCCTTTTGACAAAGAAAAAGCAGCCCGCTGGATGCCTGTAGATCAATACGTAGGTGGCGTGGAACACGCTATATTGCACCTTTTATATTCCAGATTCTTTACAAAAGTGCTGTACGATCTGGGATATTCTCCTGTAGACGAACCCTTTGTCAACCTCTTAACGCAGGGAATGGTGCTTAAAGACGGCTCAAAAATGTCAAAATCCAAGGGCAACGTGGTAAGCCCAGAGGAGATTGTGGACAAATACGGCGCAGATACCGCCAGGTTGTTTATATTATTCGCTGCCCCGCCGGAAAAGGACCTGGAGTGGAGCGATCAAGGCGTAGAAGGATGTTACAGGTTTTTAAACAGGGTATGGCGCATTGTAGGCGAGTCGTTGCCTTTATACCGCAAAGACGGCCGCAACTTCACCCAATTGAGCCATGCCGATAAAGAACTGAGGTACAAGACCCACTACACCATTAAAAAAGTAACTGAAGATATAAGTACAAGGTTCAACTTTAACACCGCCATAAGCGCTATAATGGAAATGGTAAACGCCTTATATCAATACGCGGATTTAGAGGAAGAACAAAAAAATCCTGACGTGATAAGTGAGGCATTGGACAACCTCGTCATATTGCTATCACCTTTTGCGCCCCATATAACTGAAGAGCTATGGCACAGAATGGGCCATGAAGAAAGCATACACATGGTCCCATGGCCAGATTATGACAGCAAAGCGCTGATAAAGGACGAAATGCAACTGGTTATACAGGTAAACGGCAAGGTGCGGGACAAGATAACAGTGCCAAGGGATGAAAACGAGGACAATATAAAGCAGATGGCCATGGGCACCGAGAAAATAAAAACGTTGGTGGATGGTAAAGACATAGTAAAGGTTATATACGTAAAAGGCAAATTAGTAAACATCGTAGTCAGGGAGGTGTAATATGGCCGAAAATATCCACCCGCTATTAAAGAACCTGATACCTCTAGCAGAAGGAATCGCCAAAACCTTTGGAAAAAACTGTGAAGTATCAGTCCACGATATATCAAATCCCCAGCGTTCTATCGTGGCTATCTTCAACGGACACATCACAGGAAAAAGCGTAGGCGATTCCATGTCCGATGTTCTATTAAAGGCCATAAGCGAGGGAACGCTGGGGAAAGACAGGGTAAACATAAGCAGCAAAAGCAGTGATGGAAAAATCCTTAAATCCTCTTATATATTCATTAGAGATGAAAAGGGTAAAGTTATAGGGGCGCTATGTATAAATTACGACATATCCGAGTTTGTGATGTTTGATAGCATAATAAGGGACTTCTGTCAAACAGAAAATAAAAACGACATGCACTACCCAGGTGAAAAGTCTAAGGACAACGTCAATGACGTGTTGGCGAATATAGTGGATAGCACATTAAAAAGCTTCGGAAAACCTGTGAATTTCATGACAAAAGATGAAAAAGTATATATCGTAAAGCTTTTGGACTCAAAAGGCGTATTTTTGATAAAAGGCGCTATTGACTACGTGGCCAGGATCTTATGCGTATCCCGATATACTATATACAATTACCTTGACGAAGTTCGCGCTACTGACGAAGATTTTTAAAGCCCAACATTTTGGGCTTTTTTTGTTGACGTGTATTGTAGACTTATAATATAATCTAATATGATAGCAGATTGGGGGTGATTCCTTGAGCGAGTTAAAAGAAGTGGGAGAGATCCTTAAAAACAAGCGGCTGGAAAAAAATATAAGTATATCTGATGTCCAGGAATTTACCAAAATTAAGTCTTATTATATAAAAGCTATAGAAGAAGGCGATGAAGATAAACTTCCCGATCCTGTATACGTCAAAGGTTTTATTAAAAGTTACGCGGAAATGGTGGGCTTAAATGGAAATGAGCTTATAAAGGATTTAAAGTTTAACAAAAACAAGGACTATCGTCCCACTGTCGTTACCAATGAAAGCAAGAAGCCAAATATAAAAGCGAAACCTCTTAAGAAAAAAAGAGGCAAGTATATTGCTGCTGTAATTGTATTGGCCCTGTTTGTATACGGATTTTATTTATTAGGCAACTTCCTTGGAGTAAAAATAAACGGGCATAGCAACAACGGTATACAAGATAATTACATCAGCGATAGCACAATTTCAAAGGGCGATAGCCAAAAGCCCAAGAATGAAACACCAACGCCCGCCAACACATCTGACAATAACCCCCAAACAAAGGCAGTCTTAAACCTGGTGAATAAAACCGCTGACAAAATGACTTATAAGGTTGTTACAGATAATAATTCGTACAAGCTTAAAATAGATATCGTGGGCACTGAATGCTGGATGAATGTGTATATAGACGGAAACAGCGTATTTAGCGGGCTGTTGACGTCAGGCCAATCCAAAGAATTTGACATAAACTCATCATCAACAGCAAAAATAAAATTAGGGAAGGCTTCAGATGCAGCCATAAGCATCGATGGACAGGCCGTCCAAAAGGCAGATGTTCCCGGAATATTTTGGTATGAATTTACAAATTAACGGCGAAGTTATTATCTACTTCGCCGTTTCCTCATCCATAAACCCAGGATAAACGCCCCAGGCGCCAGAATGCTCCAGTAAACCCATTTACCAAAGCGCGACAACATTGGACTTATGGTTAAATCTTTTTTTACCGTGCGATCGGCGATAAGGTCTACTTTCCCGATTGATTTACCGCTAAGTTCATAGCTTATGTAGCCCAACTTTTCTCCTTTACGCACAGGAGCTTTTACGTCTCCTGTGTATTTTACATCTTCTTTTACATAGTTAGCTTTATCTAAAGGCAACGTATAAGTAAATCCACTAGATGCCACCAAATTTACATACGCTTTACCTCTGTTTACAGGTACTTTCTCTACATAGTCGCCTTTATGCACAAGCGTCCTGTTTACAAAATTATTTAAACCATAATTGAGCATACCAATAGCATCTTTCCATACGGCAGCAGGATCATCCCCGTAAATGGACACTATAACCCTTCTGCCATTGAGCAAGCCCGTAGTAAGAAGACAACGATTGGCCTGAGAAGTATAGCCTGTCTTTATGCCATCAGCCCATTTGTAATAGTATGCGGTAGGTCTTATCAGCATATTGGTGTTAAGCAACACCCTTTTTTCTTTAAACTTATTGGTAGGAGGGATGGTATATACAGCCGTATCCACTATTTCTCTGAATAAAGGGTTTTTCATCGCATATCTGGCGATCAGAGCCATATCGTATGCCGTCGTGTAATGATTGGGATCGTGAAGGCCATTGGGAGTGACGAAGTGGCTGTTTTTAGCTCCTATCTCCTGCGCTTTTTTATTCATCATGTCCGCAAAGCCCTCAACGCTCCCACCTATGTACTGGGCCACAGCCACAGCCGCATCGTTGGCCGAGCCGATCAACATCGCGTGCACAAGTTGTTTTAAAGTAAGCTGTTCCCCCTCGCTTAAATATATGCTGCTACCTTCTACTCCAACAGCGTCTTTTCCTGCCGTAACCACATCGTCCAATTTCCCGCTCTCAAGGGCTATTATTGCCGTCAATACCTTTGTGGTGCTAGCCGGATAAACCCTGACATCGCCATTTTTATCGTACAATACCTGTCCCGTTTCATAATCCATTATAATGCCGCTTTTGGCTTTTATATTAGGAACCAAGGTGGTGGCACCGAAAGCATAAGAGCTATTCAGCAGCAGCAAAAACGTTAAAATCGCAATCGCAGCTTTTTTCAATGCATTATCCCCCTACAAGATACTAACAAATTAATTATATCAGAAAATCTGCAGCGTGAGAACAAAAACTTTGTAGGGGGTAATAGCTTCTACACCCGGTACTCAAATTCGTAATCCTTTATTTTTACTATGTCGCCGTCTTTTATCCCCATGCTAACCAGCTGATCCATGATGCCCTTTCGCTGCAGAGAGTTCTGCAAATACCTTATAGAATCGATATTCTGCGTATTTACCCTGGACATCACCTTTTCGATAAAACTCCCTTCTATTACATACCTTCCTTCTTCATCTATGTGAATCTCGTATTGAGGCAACTCTTTTTTTCTGTACACCACTTCTATAACCTCATTCACAGGGACTGCATCGCGGCGGGATTCTGATTCTTTTTCTTTTAGGACTTCCACCACCTTTTTCATGAGCTCATTCATGCCCATACCTGTAGCCGCCGATATGCCAATGACATCATAGCCTTTTCTCCCAAGCTCTTGTTTAACTCTTTCGTAGACTTCAGAAGCTCCTGTTATGTCCAGCTTATTAGCAGCTATTATCTGTGGTTTTTGCGCCAGCTCGGGACTATACAGAGCAAGCTCCTCGTTTATCTTGTAAAAATCCTCTACAGGGTCTCTGCCGCTTAAACCCGACACATCCAGCACGTGTATCAGCACCTTTGTCCTCTCCACGTGCCTTAAAAACTCATGCCCCAGTCCTACTCCCTCGTGAGCCCCCTCTATAAGCCCCGGTATATCGGCCATGACAAAGCTATCCTCACCCATATCCACTACGCCAAGATTGGGTGTCAACGTGGTAAAAGGGTAATCGGCTATCTTAGGCTTGGCAGCAGTAACAGCGGATAAAATGGTGGACTTACCTACGTTGGGGAACCCCAGCAAACCCACATCTGCCAGCAACTTCAATTCCAGTATAAGCCTATGTTCTTCTCCAGGTTGTCCGCTTTCCGCAAATTTGGGCGCTTTCATGGTAGCACTGGCAAAACGGGCATTGCCCCTTCCCCCTCTACCCCCTTTGGCGACTATGGCCCTCTGCCCCTCAGCCACCAGATCTACCAGCACGTCACCTGTCTCAGCATCCTTTACAGTGGTTCCAGGGGGAACTCTGACGATTAGGTCCTCACCTTTTTTCCCTGCCATATTTTTGCCTTTCCCGTTTTCACCGTTTTGAGCCACATATTTCCTCTTATATCTGAAATCCATCAAGGTCTTTAGTCCCGGATCTACTTGAAGTATTACGTCACCACCTTTTCCTCCATCGCCACCATCGGGACCACCTTTAGGCACGTACTTTTCTCTCCGAAATGAAATGACTCCACTGCCCCCATCTCCGCCTTTAACTACTATCTCGGCCACATCCACAAACATTTAGCCACCTCCTCTCTCATTTAGAGCGTATTCTATTCCCTTTTTACTTTTTTTAATAAACAGCTCCACATTGGAACCACAGGCTTTTATAGCGTCTACAGGAATATCACCTACATCGACTTCGCTGACTATATCGTCTACCTTAATGACAAGGTTTATACCTTGTTTCCTCAAAGCGTACTTCAGCTTTAAGAGATTTAAAACAGACTCCGGGTCTAATCTGAAAATGCTCCTTTCATCGTCTGCTTCATCCATAACCCTATGTATATAATCAACAGCTCTATCGCTTTTCCCTATTTGAAGATAGCCCAGTATTATTTGCACATGATTTAAAAAGTCATGGCGTTGCTGTCTGTATATATAAATAACGTCCCTATCGTTTAAGTCCAAAACATTCACTCCCCACTTGTTATTTTACACACCATCATCTTTATTACATCAAAAAGGCCCTGCCGAGCAGAGCCTTTTTAAAGGACGATCTTCACAGTATCTTAACCTATAGCAGCCGGAGCTTGTGGGTAAACACTTACCTGCTTTTTATCCCTGCCTTTTCTCTCAAAAGAGACAAAGCCGTCTACCAAAGCAAATAGCGTATCATCTTTGCCTCTACCCACATTTACACCCGGATGTATTTTAGTACCCCTCTGCCTTACCAGTATATTCCCGGCTTTAACGTACTGGCCATCAGCTTTTTTGACACCTAACCTTTTAGATTCGCTGTCTCTACCGTTTCTAGAGCTTCCCACGCCCTTTTTATGGGCAAAAAGCTGTAGATCCATCATCCTTCACACCTCCTATCCACAATTTTTACATATCTACTGTATTGACCTGCTATATCCTTAAGACCTAATACCATGGTCTCAAGAATACCGTCCAGCTTAACTCTATCATCAGTGGAAACATTTATCACTTTCAGCGCGAAATTCCCCGGGCGAACAGATTCCTCAACCTTTGCCCCGGTAAGTTCTTTTACACCTAGTAAAGCCGTCTGCGCAATAGCAGAAACCGCTGCGCACACGATGTCTTTCCCGTAATCACTATAACCGGCATGCCCTGTTATCTCGCAATATACTATCTTACCTTGTCCATCTCTTTTAATCAAAATTTCTATCATATACCTTACGCTAGTATTTTCTGTATTTCCACTCTTGTAAACAGCTGCCTGTGTCCTTTTTTCCTGCGGTAATTTTTCTTGGGCTTGTACTTAAAAACGATTATCTTTTTGCCCTTACCGTGCTCCAGTACCTTAGCCTGGACCTTTGCAGCCTCCACATAAGGGCTGCCTACCTGTAAATTGCCATCTTTAGACACAGCCAAAACCTTGTCAAACTCCACTACATCATTGGGTTCAGCGTTGAGCTTCTCGATATCCAAAACGTCGCCTTCTTGAACCCTGTATTGCTTTCCACCTGTTTCGATTATCGCGTACACCTTTCACACCTCCAAGTTCTATCTCGCCGTAGAAGGTGATGACAGACCTTCTCCGAGCGGCAACGCCATAATTCTATCATAAAGTAGGGATTATGTCAAACCTCAGTATCTCCCTTACATGCCCTATCAAGTACAGCGATCCACAAAACAGGACCATGTCATCTTTTCCTGCCAACTCTATAGCTCTGCGCACAGCCTGCCCTATATCCTCTATTGCAGTTACCTGGCACTTTACCCTCATCTTTATCATCTCAGCTAACACGTCAGCATCCAATGCCCTGTAACTATCAGGCCTTGTAGCTATTACCACATCAGCGAAAGGCGCTATATTGTTAAGTATTCCGTCTACGTCCTTGTCTTTCAAAACCCCTATCACCAGTATTAAACGCTTATAAATAAACAAATCCTTTATATTCTTTGCCAGCGTACTGGCTCCCTGAGGGTTGTGCGCTCCATCTATGACTATAAAGGGATGTTCTCTTAAAACCTCCAATCTGCCTGGCCATCTGGCGCATTTCAGCCCTTCCAGCAACGCCTTTTCGCTTATACTTACGCCGTTTTTTTCCAGTGTCCATAGGGCCTCAATGGCAGTAGCAGCATTTAAGACCTGATGCATACCCACCAGCCCTATTTCCACGTTTTTAAGGTGTTTGTAATCAAATACCTCTCCTGCGTGCGTGGCCTTTTTTACCCTCAGCGATGCCATGTCTACTTTTATGAGTCTCGCGGAAAGTTCACGGCAGCGCTCTTCTATGACAGCCATGGCCTCATCTTTTTGCGGATATGTAACTACCAAGCCGTTATTCCTTATTATACCTGCTTTTTCAAAGGCGATCTTCTCTATAGTATTGCCCAGGGTTTTCATGTGATCCATATCTATCGTCGTTATCACGGACACGTCCGTACGCTCTACAGAATTGGTGGCGTCAAACCTGCCTCCTAGCCCTACTTCCAGTACCGCTATGTCCACCTTTTGAATCTCATAGTATTTAAGGGCGATCGCCGTAATGAATTCAAACTCTGTAGGATGATTATAACCTTCTTTTACCATCTGCTCTGCCAGCGGTTTTACGTAATCCACCATTTTCACCAGATCACTATCAGGGATATTTTCACCGTTTATGCGTATGCGCTCGTTAAAAACCTCCAGGTACGGCGATGTGTAAAGGCCAGTTTTATAACCTGCCGCCCTCAAGACGCTGTCAATCATGGCGCACGTAGAGCCTTTGCCGTTAGTGCCTGCTACATGGACGATCTTATAAGACCTGTCGGGATGACCCATCATTTCAAGCAGCTTTTTCATGTTCTCAAGGCCCAACTTTACCCCAAATTTAGATATGCTGTGTATATATGCTACAGCTTCCTCATAAGTCATTTTCTCACCTCGTCAAAAATTTCCCCATCATTATCTCATCTACGTACATGCCTTCTATTATAAATTGCCTCCTCCTTACACCTTCCTCCTCAAATCCAAACTTCTTATACAGGTGTATTGCCTTTTCATTGGTGCTGAATACGCTGAGGCAGAGTTTTTCGTACCCATGGGTACAAGCCCAGCGAATAGCATACTCCAAAAGCCTGCTGCCGATCTTCTGATCCCTATACTCTTTTTTCACGCTGATTCCAATCTCTCCTACGTGCTGCACCTTAGGGGATCTGCCACCGTAATACCTAAAAAGGGTAAGACACCCTACGATGTCATTACCCTTTGCAGCCACAAAAATCATGTCCTTTTTTCTGTCCAATCGCTTGATAAAAGAGCGTTCTTCCTCTTCCGTCCATGGGAAATGTTCGGTTACAGTAAATACTTTTTCGCTGCCCACGTTTTGCATAACCTCAATGATACCTCTGGCATCACAGGGCTTTACCTCTCTTATGACTACTTCCTGTGTATCAGGACCTTTTTTGAAGAAGGCGAAGATAGACGTCATCTTTCCAGTTCACTTATCCTCTCTTTCAAATTATACCACATATTTTTATACTTCTGATACTTTTCTTTTTCCGCATCCACCACATTCTTTGGTGCCTTGCTCAAAAAACCCTGATTTGACAAAAGCTTCTCGGATCGAGCTATCTCTTTTTCTACATCGCTCAATTCCTTTTTCAACCTTTCCAGCTCCTGAGATATATCTATTAAATCCTCAAGGGGTATATATATCCTGCCTCCTTCAAACACAGCTGTCATGGTTTTTTCTGGAGCTTTATCACTAAATATTATATCACTGACACCGGCCAATTTCATGATGTAATCTTTGCAATCCATTAACAATTCGCTTGCGTTTTCGTCGGCATCTACGATAGCCTTAACTCTTTTAGAAGGTGGAACATTTACCTGCGCCTTTATATTCCTTATCTCCTTCACCACATCCATCAAAATACCTATGGCATCAGCTTCTCTTTCAAATATCAGCTCGTCGCTGTGCTCAGGCCATTGAGCCCTCATGATAGTCTCTCCCTGGTGAGGTATGTTAAGCCATATCTCTTCAGTAATAAAGGGCATAAAAGGATGTAGTAACCTTAATGTGTTATCCAGCACGTAACGCAGTACATCCCGTGTAACTTCAGCCCTATCGTCATCGTATGCCATGTTCACTTTAGCCAGCTCGATATACCAATCACAGTATTCGTTCCAAACAAATGTATAGAGTTTTTGAGCAGCTACACCCAGCTCAAACTTTTCGAGGTTTTCGGTTACTTCCAGCACTAGCTGATTGTACCGGTGAAGTATCCACTTATCAATTATACCCAGTTTACTGACATCAGGTATCCTGACAGGTCTATCGCCTATATTCAAAAGCACAAATCGGGACGCGTTCCACAGCTTGTTGGCAAAATTGCGGCTGGCCTCTACCCTATCGTAGCTAAAACGCATGTCATTGCCCGGGGAATTATTGGTGGCAAGGGTAAACCTCAAAGTATCAGCGCCGTATTTTTCTATGACATCAAGGGGATCGATGCCGTTGCCCAAAGATTTGCTCATTTTCCTGCCTTTCTCATCCCTCACCAACCCGTGAATAAAAACGTACTCAAAAGGCGGTTTGCCCATAAACTCTAACCCCATGAATATCATCCTGGCCACCCAGAAAAATATGATGTCATATCCCGTTACCAGCACATTGGTGGGGTAAAAATACTCGAGGTCATCAGTATCCTCTGGCCAACCCAGCGTGGAAAAAGGCCAAAGAGCAGAGCTAAACCATGTATCCAGCACATCTTCATCCTGATGTATTTCCCTGCTGCCACAGTTTTCACATACTTCAACGTCTTCTATAGACACAGTAGTGTGGCCGCAAGCATCGCAGTACCATGCCGGTATCCGGTGACCCCACCACAGCTGCCTTGATATACACCAGTCTTTAATGTTTTCAAGCCAGTTTATATATACCTTTGAGAACCTGTCGGGCACAAACTTAACCTGTCCTTCTTTGACCACTTTGAGCGCAGGCTCTGCCAGCGGCTTCATAGACACAAACCACTGCTTGGATATCAAAGGCTCTACCACTGTATGGCACCTATAGCAATGCCCTACATTGTGCACGTGATCTTCCACTTTTACAAGATAGCCTTCCTGCTCCAGCATCTTTACGATTTTTTCCCTGGCTTCATACCTATCCATGCCGGCAAACTGGCCAGCGATTTCCGTCATACGCCCATCGTCACCGATGACCTTTATAGCTTCTAAATCATGGCGCAAACCTACCTCAAAATCGTTGGGATCATGGGCCGGCGTAATCTTAACTGCCCCTGTACCGAATTCCCTTTCCACGTATTCATCAGAAATCAGGGGTATTTCTCTTCCTACAATAGGCAATATCAGGGTTTTACCTATCATGTCTTTGTACCTGCCGTCCTCCGGATGAACCGCTACCGCTGTATCGCCCAACATGGTCTCAGGCCTGGTGGTAGCTATCGTAACGCTTCCCGATCCGTCTTTGAAAGGGTATCTTATGTACCAGAGGTGACCTTTTTCTTCTTCATACTCTACTTCTGCATCGGAAAGGGCCGTATTGCAATCAGGACACCAGTTTATTATCCTGTCGCCTCTATAGATTAGCCCTTTTTTGTACAGTCGGTAGAAAACCTCCCTCACAGCACGGGAACAGCGCTCATCCATGGTAAACCTTTCGCGGGTCCAATCACATGAACTGCCCAGCTTTTTAAGCTGTTCCAGAATCCTGCTCCCGTATTTTTCTTTCCACTTCCAGGCCCTCTCCAGAAATCCCTCCCGGCCTAGATCAAATTTCGTAAGCCCCTCTTCTCTCAGCTGTTCGACAATTTTCACCTCTGTAGCTATGCTGGCGTGATCTGTGCCTGGCAACCACAGCACGTTGTAACCCTGCATCCTTCTCCACCTTACGAGCACATCCTGCAGGGTATTGTCTATGGCATGGCCCATGTGCAGGTAACCGGTTATATTGGGAGGCGGCATCACAATCGTAAATGGCTTTTTGCTTTTGTCTACAGAAGCAGTAAAATAACCGTTGTCAACCCAGTTTTTATACAGCCTATCTTCAAAACTCGATGGGTCATAGGTCTTTGGCAATTCCTTCATCCTAATACCTCCATAATAGCATTCTCTATCTATAATATTAAAAAAGCCTTCGCACTAAGGGCGAAAGGCTCCGCGGTACCACCTTATTTCCATCAAGGCGCTCTTTAGCGATAACGGGCATACCCGAAAAGCTCCTGAGCTACCTTCAGCGGCCGTTCTTAAGAAAGCCTTTCAGCCTGCGAGCTTTCCTCTCTTTTAAGCCGATACCGCTTACTCCTCTCATTCATCGCCGCTAACCTTTTTATATATTCATATAATATACTAAAAACTGAACAAATGTCAATACAATGCAATAAAAAAACGCGCGATTGATTCCCTCTAAGGGGATCATTCGCGCTATCCAATCCTTACGCGCCCATAAACATCTTGATATCATCGTCTACGTTGGTTATCCCGCCTATGCCAAACTTATCTACCAACACTTTTGCCACATTAGGCGAAAGGAATGCCGGCAATGTGGGACCCAGATGGATATTCTTTACACCCAGGTACAGAAGAGCCAAAAGCACGATTACGGCTTTTTGTTCATACCATGCGATATTGTAGGATATAGGCAGTTTATTTACGTCATCCAGGCCAAATACTTCTTTCAACTTTAATGCGATAACAGCCAGCGAATACGAATCATTGCACTGACCTGCATCCAGTACCCTGGGTATCCCATTGATGTCTCCAAGGCCCAGCTTGTTGTACCTGTATTTTGCGCAGCCCGCTGTAAGGATCACAGTATCTTCAGGCAACGCCTTGGCAAAATCCGTATAATACTGTCTGCTCTTCATCCTGCCGTCGCAACCTGCCATTACGAAAAACCTCTTTATAGCGCCCGACTTAACAGCTTCCACTATTTTATCCGCCAGGCTCAGTACCTGATTGTGAGCAAACCCTCCGACGATCTCTCCTGTCTCTATTTCCACAGGAGGCTTACATCTTTTGGCATGCTCTATTATCTCCGAGAAATCCTTCTTTCCATCAGGTCCCACTGGAATATGCTTTACACCTTCAAATCCCACAACGCCTGTGGTGTAAAGCCTGTCCTTGTAAGAGTCTCTAGGCGGTATCATACAATTGGTGGTCATCAATATGGGACCGTTAAAGCTCTCAAACTCTTTATCCTGTTGCCACCAGGCGTTACCGTAATTACCCGCAAAATGAGAGTATTTCTTAAAAGCGGGGTAATAGTGAGCAGGCAACATTTCACCATGGGTGTACACGTCTACACCTGTGCCCTCAGTCTGTTTTAACAATTCTTCGAGATCTTTTAAGTCATGCCCGCTTATGAGGATACCCGGATTTTTCCTCACACCTATGTTCACTTTTGTGATCTCGGGATGGCCATAAGTAGAGGTATTGGCTTTATCCAGCAAAGCCATGACATCAACGCCGTGTTTGCCCGTCTCCATAGCCAAAGCTACCAGATCGTCCGCTGACAGGGTATCGTCTACCGTGGCAGCCAATGCCTTCTCCATGAATTCAAACAAGCTGTCATCTTTATAGCCCAGGGCATAAGCATGATATGCGTAAGCTGCCATACCTTTGACGCCATAGGTTATAAGCTCCCTTAATGACCTTATGTCTTCATCCTGAGTAGACAATACGCCTACCTGTGCGGCCTTTGCGTAAAGATCCTCGTCGCTCTTTGGGCTCCATCTGGTGGAATCATGTAAACCATCTACTCTGACGCCAGCCTGTACCAGCTTCTCTTTTATTTCGTCTCTTATAGCAAGCGCCTCTTTTATTTTTTCTACAAAGTAATTTTTGTCGAAGTTTACGTTGGTTACCGTAGAGAAAAGCCCGTCAATCAAGAATTTATCCGTTTTCTCCTCAGCTACTCCTTTTTCCCTCGCCTTGACATTGCATATAGCTATGCCTTTCAAGGTGTAAACCAGCAAATCCTGAAGTTTTGCCACATCTTCAGTTTTGCCGCATACCCCTCGCAGTGTACAGCCAACCCCTTTAGACGTCTCCTGGCATTGATAACAAAACATACTCATCTTCAATTTCCCCTCCTACATCACTAAATCAAATTACACATAATAAGATAAACTAAAAAAACGCATTTTTCTGTGATAAACATCACATTTCACAGATCAGTATGCCCTCCAACGCCCTGGGGTGTGACGTTCCACCACTTAAATCCGTCTTTTTTAAGCAATTCATTGGCAGCCTCAGGCCCCCATGTACCCGACGGGTAGATCAGTACGTCGTCGTTTCTGCCATGCCACGCCTCTACAATGCTGTCCACAAAACGCCAGGAACTTTCTATTTCATCCCAACGGGTAAAAAGGGTAGAATCCCCCCTCATCACATCGTACAATAACCTCTCGTAAGCCTCTGGAGAATTATTGTACAGCGCGCAGTTCTGGCAGAAATCCATATGGACAGGTATTATACTGTATTTTTGCCCTGGCTTTTTGGCGTTAAACTGAAGGTAAACACCTTCTCGGGGTTGTATCCATATGACCAGGAGATTGGGCTCAAGAGGCCCATACTCTTTGAAGTACAATATACCTGGCAATTGCTTAAATTGAATTACGATTTTGGCTGATCTGTCAGCTAATCGTTTGCCAGTCCTCAGGTAAAAAGGTACTCCAGCCCAGCGAAAATTGTCCACATGTACTTTAAGGGCCACAAAGGTCTCTGTATTGGAATCAGGAGATACCCGTTCTTCTTGCCTGTACGCCACCACAGGTTTTCCATCGACAAAGCCTTTGCCGTATTGCCCTCTTACCACCGAATCCATCACGGTCTCTCTAGTAATGGACCTCAACGATTTCAAAACCTTGACCTTCTCATCCCTTATAGAGTCAGTGGTAAGGTCCACAGGAGGCTCCATAGCGATTAGTGATAAAAGTTGAAGCATATGGCTCTGTACCATATCCCTCAACGCCCCTGCTCTTTCGTAGTAATCCCCTCTGTTTTCCACGCCCACCGTCTCATCGATGCTGATCTGAACATTGTCTATATACCTGTTGTTCCATATGGGTTCAAAAAGGCCGTTGGCAAACCGTATAACCATTATATTCTGTAGCATTTCTTTTCCCAGATAATGATCGATCCTGTATATATGGCTTTCATCAAAAACCTGGGAAAGCTTATGATTTAAATAGTGCGCAGATTTCAGATCCCTGCCAAAGGGTTTTTCTATCACCACCCGCTGCCAGCATTTATCGTTCTTTGCCATGTCGTGAGCGTATAACTGTCCTGCTATGACTTCAAAGTACTCAGGAGCTACCGCCAGGTAATATACCCTGTTACCCCCTGTATGGTAATTTGTATCCAATCTATCTAAAAAAGCTTTTAATGATCTATACCCCTGGTCATCGTGAAATTCAGATTTTTTGTAGTAAATCCTTTGTGCTAAAACACTCCATTTTTCATCGTCGATAGATTTTCGGGAAAAATTTGCAACAGCCTCTCTGGCTAGATTTCTATACACCTCGTGGCTGTAGTCTCTTCTGCCCACCGCCACTACTGCAAAATTTTCAGGTAAAAGGCCATCCGTATACAGATTGTAAATAGCCGGCAATAATTTTCTCCGCGTGAGATCCCCTGTGCCCCCAAATATAACCATAATGCAGGACATATCGGCCATAGAATCACCTCTTGTGTAGCGTTGCTCTGATAAATCACTTGATGGTCATGTAAAATTTCTTTGCGTAATTGACCAATGCTACAATGGTCATAACTATAGCCGTAATCATCAAATAAATAGCATAAGGTATCTTCACCACCACAGCCACCACGGCTATATAAAATACCACTGTAGCCATTTTGCCGAACTTATCTGCTTTAATAGCAGACTTTCTCTTACCATATAAAAACGCTGCACCTGCCACCATTATAACTTCTTTTATAACGACGATAAAAAGGATAGGAAAGGGAATTAAATTTTTTGCCGCCAGAGAAAACAGTACGGTCACCAGCATGAGCTTATCTGCCAGGGGATCTGCCAGCGTTCCAAACTTCGTTACAAAACCGTACCTTCGGGCAACCATGCCATCAACCACATCGGTTATTCCTGCTAGTAAAAAGACTAAAAGCGCGTAAAAGGCGCTGTTGCCTTTAGAGAAAAAAAAGACCGCAATATAAACAGGGACCAGTAACATGCGAAAAATCGTCAGCGCGTTAGGGATGTGCCTTAACATCATATAGCGTACTTTGAATGCTTATCCGCTACCTTACTGGCCCCGTACGCGTCAGGCTTTACGTGAGGCAAAAATCCGCACCCTGTCACCATGCTTACAACCTCTTTCACAATGTCCCTGGTCTTGCCCTTCTCACCTACATCCAGGTGAATTTCCACGTTCATGTACTCGTACCCTTTCTGTGAGATAATCTCGTATACCTGATTAGCAACGTCAAGGCTGTACGTCGCCTCCATTACAATCCTCTGGCGCAGGGAATTTACTTTCTTATTAAAAAACCTCCTGTAATAGTACCTCGCTCCCTTACCTTTCCTGTAAATAATTATCGCTGTGACAAAACACACGTTGTTACCAGGCTGAGAATCTGTACCTATAATAAGGGTGTATTCACTTTTGTCGTCTTCTTTTATAAACCCAATTATATCATTGCAAAGTTCATCTAAATTCATACGACCTCTGGTAGGACTAATAAACTGCAACAAACCCATCCCCTTTATCAGTTCTATTACTAACTCTATTACTAATATTAATACAATTTTTAAAAATTGTAAATCAATAATTTCACTTCACATAATAAAAAGGGAATCTCCTGTGAGATCCCCCCTTTAAAATACCTCCTCTACTGTATACTCCTGCGTACCTAAATTCCTATTTTCCAACTCTCTGAGCTGGACAAAAGGATCTTTGCCATGCAACCTCTCAAAGAGATGGCCTTTTTGACCTAATTCCAACCCCTGAGGTATACCTGATGGTATCAAGTCTTCCACTTTTATGGCATCAAGGCAAGCTCGTTCAATGGCTACTATATCCTGAGACGCCATAACGCCTATATCCGGTACCAGCGAAGGAGTGGTAAGTCCCCAACAATCGCATAAAGCGGTGATGTTTGTCAGGAAGTTGATGTAAAATACGTGTCCTGGCTTGAACGTCTTCAACACCTCTTCGGTGCATATCGCCATGCCTTTCTGAAAATCCTCGTACTGGTGGGCGTTCATCTTTATAGCACCCGTAGGGCACACTTTTACGCAGTGCTGACAAAGAGTACAGTGGTGATAAAATACCCGGTACTTGCCATTTTCATCAAAACTGTTGGCGTTGTGGTTACAGCTTTTTACGCACATCTCGCAGTGTATGCACAGTTCCTCATCCCACTCAAGCCCGCCTTCCAGGCCATGGATCTGTTGTCTAGTTCGATCTGTAACGCAGCCCATTGCTATGTTCTTGCAGGCTCCTCCGTAACCGCAGGCGCCATGTCCTTTTACGTGGGACAAATTTATCATGACCTCGGCGTCGTGTATGTATCCCCCTACATCCACGTTCTTAAACGTCTTAAAATCCACTTCTTTTTCATAATAATATCTGTTCATTAAACCACAGACAGGGACAATGGGAACGCCCAATAACTCTTCAGTATAGCCTCTGTTCCTAGCTCCTTCTACCACCTGATCGGTTATGAAAACTTTTGCCCCATAGCCTTTTAATTTGTCCACCAGTAACTTTACAAATAGAGGATGGATAGTGCTATAACCTATTCCCCTCCCTAAGTGCATTTTTACAGCAGTCCACTTATCTTTCACTACTTCTTCAAGAGCCATCTCCTGGCTCATCCTGTCTATAAGCCTGCCAAATTTGGCGGGAAGAGTAACATCTGCGTCGTACTTATTATATTTTACCGATGCAAACAAAACCTTTGAACCCATTTTCCCCTCTCCTTCGCTTTAAAAAATCTCTTTGTTGCCAAGCTTATAATCCGCTATATGTAATTTCTTTATAATATCAATATTGTAAGGGCATCTGGTCATACACTGACCGCACTTCGTACATCTGTCTGCTTTCACATCCAATTGGCTGTACCTCTCCCTGGCCATCTTATCATTGCCAAACCAAAAGCGCAGCCTGTCCCTTAATGCAAACTCCGCTGGATCTCTCACTACGCCATCCCTCATCTGCCTGTCATAATACCCCTCGAGCTTAAATATCTCAGGTATATTAATGCCTTCAGGACAGGGCAAACACTTACTGCATTGCCTGCACACGTAATTCCCCAGTTCAATGGCATTTTTAAATATTTCCTCTTTTTCCTCCTCAGCAAGGGGGACAAATTCATTGGCGTACCGCAGATCTTCTTCCAGCATCTCGCGGGTATTTATCCCCGTGACCACCACAGAAACCGGCTGGCTCATAGCATACCTGAAAGCCATTGGCGCTGATCTCCACAAAAAGCCATCAGCAATAGGTTTCATCAATATTATGGCAACCTGTTTTTCCATTGCCAGTGGCACCAGGACATCCTCGATTTCGGGGAAATTAAATCTATCATAGTAGTTTATTGTAGTCATAACAGCATCAAAAGGATAGCGTTTTAAAGCTTCTATCAAAACGTCAGGTTGCCCGTGCATGGAGATTCCCACAAATCTCACTTTACCTTCTTTTTGGGCTTGTTGCACACCTTCTATGGCGCCACCGGGACCCAATATGGCGTCCAATTCTTCTATAGTCCCCACGCCATGCATAATAAGAAGATCAACCCAATCGGTGTCAAGGTTTTTTAAACTCCTGTCTAGGCTATCAAGGCAGCCTTTTTTAGTCCTTTCCCCCGTCTTGGTGGCTAAAATAAATTCATTGCGCCTCCGAGACACAACCCGACCTATTTTCCTCTCTGATTCACCGTTGCCGTAACTGGCAGCTGTCTCTATATAATTGCCACCCTGGTCAAGATAACGATTTAACAGGTACTCTGCTTCATCTGCGGGTATCTCCAGAAGGTGAAAACCGCCAAAGCCCAAAATGGAAGTTTCCAGACCTGTTTTGCCGAATTTTCTCTTTTCCACCCTTTCTCCCCCTCTATTAAAAAGTGTGATCCTTAATTGACAGTATATCATGATTGGTTTATCATGAAAAGTAGTTACATTCACGTCACATAGTTACAAAAAGGATACCAGCTTTCTAAAAAGGGGGTTGTTTTAAGTGCAGGATTATTATGAAAAAATGGAATGCCCTGACGTAGAATGCTCCATAGAAAAAGCCATGAGCATACTAGAGGGCAAATGGACATTTTTAATAATAAAAAACCTTTTTGATGGAAAAATGAGATTCGGCGAGTTAAAAAAATCCCTGGGGGGTATAAGCCCAAAAACCCTTTCCCAAAGGCTTAAAGAGTTAGAACAAAAGGGCATTATAAAGCGCACCGCGTATCCTACTATACCCCCCACCGTCGAATATTCTCTTACAGAAAAAGGCAGGAGTTTGAAACCTATCATAATCGAAATGAAATTATGGGGAGCAAGGTGGGGATGACTATCTTAAAAGCTTTTTCATCACCTTGCCTGTAGGGGTTTTGGGCAACTGGGGTACAAATTCATAGATTTTAGGTATCTTGTAGGTGGCCAGCCTGCCCTGCAAAAATTTCTGGAGTTCATGTTTGGTCAATTCATATCCTTCTTTTAACACTATAAAGGCCTTGACGTCCTCACCTTTCAGTTTATCGCCAATGCCTACCACAGCTACATCCTGAACCGCTGGATGCTGGTATATAACCTCTTCCACCTCTCTCGGATAAACGTTATAACCACCTACAATTATCATGTCTTTAAGCCTATCCACAATGTAAAAGTATCCATCCTCATCCTGTTTTGCCAGATCCCCCGTATGCAGCCAGCCGTTTCTTAAAGTCTTAGCCGTCTCCTCTGGCAAATTGTGATACCCTGCCATGACTATGGGACCTTTTATCACCAGCTCTCCTACCTCTTCTGGTGGTAACTCCATATCGTTGTCATCAACTACCTTCGCCTGAACCCCTGGAAGAGGAATACCGACAGAACCCACTTTTCTCACAGCATCAGGCTCCAGAGGATTTAAAAGAGCCACAGGAGAAGCCTCAGAAAGACCATAACCTTCTATTATCTGATAACCAAATATCTCTTCAAATCTCCTGTGCACCTCCAGCGGCAGTGGCGCTCCTCCTGAGATGCCTAGTTTCAGTGTTTTCAGTTCACCCTTTTTAGCCATCCTGACTAAAACAGCAAACATGGACGGCACGCCGCAGAATACGGTTATGCCTTCATTTACAAGGGTAGTGTATATATCCTTGGGCATAAATGAATCCTTTATGGTGATAGTGCTGCCCAGGTATAAGGCTAAAAGCACATTGACGGTCCACGAAAAACTGTGAAACATAGGAAGAACACAGAGAAAGTTATCCGAAGGACCTAAATCCGACGCCTCATCCAGCGCGATGACGTCAGATATCAGATTGTCATGGGTCAACATAGCTCCTTTAGGGTTGCCGGTGGTACCTGATGTATAAAGATAAGTGCAAATATCTGCTGAAGATACATCCACATCCATAACCTCTCCCTGTTTTAACACTGAAGACTTAAAATCCTCATCCAAAACCACCACATTTTTTACGTTAAGCGATGGCAAGGTGGACCTATCTATCCTCTGCAACACTTCGGGATGTATAACTATTGTAGAGGTACCTGATTCTTTCAAGATATAACCTATTTCTTGAAGGGTAAGCATCATATTTAAAGGCACCACTATAGCTCCTGCTTTAGACGCACCCAGGTACGTATACACGAATTCGGGGCAATTAGGCGAACTTATGGCTATCTTGTCTCCCTTTTTTACCCCTATCGATTGAAAATACGCAGCGTATTTGTCTACGTACATAGATAAATCCTCATAAGTTACCACAGTATCCCTGTACTTAAGTGCCACATGGCCTTTCTCCAGGTTTTTTTGGTTTTTAAATACCTCGAATATCCTC
Source organism: Caldanaerobius polysaccharolyticus DSM 13641 (assembly GCF_000427425.1). Lineage (NCBI taxonomy): Bacteria > Bacillati > Bacillota > Clostridia > Thermoanaerobacterales > Thermoanaerobacteraceae > Caldanaerobius > Caldanaerobius polysaccharolyticus. The sequence goes on from NZ_KE386494.1 coordinate 376,730, forward strand.
ATATCTTCTCTCCTCTTGATAAAATTTAAACGGGTTTTGGATTAAACACCTCAATTATTTTATATCTACACCTCTATAAATGCAACCATGTATTATTCATGTTCTTTTGCGTTGTAAATTGTGTTATAATCATCATATATCACGCCAAGGGGATGTATAAGAAGTGAACAGCAGGCAATTGAAAAGCGATCTGGCACTACTGGCAATCACCGTAATATGGGGTTCAACGTTCGTCACTGTAAAGAAGGCCATAGAAAGCATACCCGTATTTAACTTCTTAGCCATAAGGTTTTTCATAGCTTTCATTGCCCTTGTTGCGATCTTTCATAAGTCGGCCTTGAAAGTGGATAAACGCACTTTACTTTATTCCCTGGCAACAGGGACATCTCTTTTTTTGGCTTATGCTTTTCAGACGTTGGGCCTTATGTATACCAGTGCCTCTAAATCGGGCTTTATAACAGGGCTTAGCGTCATTATGGTACCGGTGTTTGAGGCGCTTTTATTGAAGCAAAAAATAAAAAAACTTACTGCTTGCGGCACCGTAATGGCTTTTATAGGCCTTGGCCTTTTAAGCATGGATATTAACAGCCTCAAAAACATGTCATTTAACGCTGGCGATGTATACACGTTTATATGCGCCTTTTTCTTCACTGCTCAAATACTGCTTATATCAGCATTTAACGGCCACACCAGTTCCATACCCTTTGCTATATACCAAATCGGCACAGTGGCTCTTTTAAGCACCATAACCAGCTTTGCATGGGAAAAGCCCTCAATACCCACCAGCGCTTTTACATGGGAGGCTTTGCTCATAACCGGTCTTTTAGCCACAGCTATAGCTTATGCTGTGCAGACCCACGTGCAGAAGTACACTACAGCAACCCATACCGCCCTCATATTTACCGCTGAGCCTATATTTTCAGCAATCTTCGCCTACTTCCTGGCAGGCGAAACCCTGACGTTTCAAAATAGTATAGGCGCCATGCTGATACTGGCAGGAATGTTATTATCTGAATTTTGATCCAAGCATCTTTTTCTCCAGGTAATCAATCAATACGTACATTAAGGCCGCCAAAATGCTCAGGATCAGCACGCTGGACATGACGATATCCAGTTTAAAAATCTGCCCTCCGTAAACTATAAGGTACCCCAGTCCGGCCTTTGAGACCAGGAATTCTCCTGTTATGACACCCACCCACGACAGTCCCATGTTGATCTTTACCGCCGACATAATGGTGGGCACGCTAGCCGGAAGAATTACCTTTGTCAACACCTGTTTTTTTGTGCCTCCAAAGGTCTTTATAAGCTTTATTTTATCTTCATCTACCTGATTAAATCCAGTGACCACGCTTATAATGGTGACAATAAGGGATATGGCCAAAGCCATGGTGATGACCGGAGCCTGATTATTTCCCATCCAGACGATAAAAATGGGCCCTAAAGCTGTTTTAGGAAGGCTATTGAAGACTATAAGATACGGCTCGAGCACTTCTGATATAAAATCAGACCACCACAGTATTACGGCAATCAGAATGCCCAATACAGTGCCCAGCGTAAAACCCAAAAGCGTTTCGCTCAACGTAACCCACACGTGCAAAAAAAGAGAACCGCTTTGAGACAGGGATATTATGGTGCTAAACATCCTTGAAGGCATACTTATTAAAAATGAATCGATAATACCCAGCCTGCCAGTTATCTCCCACAAGCCAAAAAAAGCAATGAGAATCAAAATCTGGACTGCCCTCACCCACATAGTTCTGCGCTTCATTCTCCGCAAAAAATCCTCATGCTCTTTAGAAATCACTCCATCACACATGAACATCCAGCTCCCTCCATATAGCGTCAAAGTACTCTTTAAATTCAGGCGCCTTTCGACAACCTATAGGCGTTCTGTCAGAACATGTCAGCTCAATTTTGTATATGTTTTTTACCACAGCAGGTCTCTTAGATAAAACCACAATTCTATCGCACATAGCTATAGCTTCAGCCAAATCGTGGGTGACTATCACTGCCGTCTTTTTTTCTTCTCTCAATATCCTCCACACCTCGTCGGATATGGCTAGCCGCGTCTGATAATCCAAAGCAGAAAAAGCCTCGTCCAAAAGCACTATATCAGGTCTCAGTGCCAATGTCCTTATCAAAGCAGCCCTTTGTCTCATGCCTCCTGAAAGTTGATTTGGATAATAGCGTTTAAATTCCCCCAGGCCATATCTGTTCAGAAGGTCGTTGACGTACGCCACAGTTTCATCGGTGATCAGCCCTTTTACCTCAAGGCCCAATAAGACGTTTTGAAATATGTTCCTCCATTCAAAGAGGTGATCTTTTTGCAGCATATACCCTATTTTCCCGTTTACAGTAACCGTACCTTTAGACGGTTTCAATAGCCCTGCAATGATGGACAAGAGGGTAGATTTTCCGCATCCAGAAGGACCTATGACTCCTACAAATTCCCCTTCATCCACTTCAAAAGTCACATCTTCGATGGCTTTTGTTTCCCCATAAAGAGTGTGATACGTCAACCCAATCCCGTCTATCGTTATCATCTTATTTTCCACACTACCACCCTCAATTTATCCAAATCCAAGCGACACGGTCAAAAACCATGTCACTTGGAAGGATCATCATTTAATAGATTTTATAGCCTTCTCTGCAAAGGTATTGTCTATGAGCTTTGCGCTGTCTACCTTATTCTCTATCTCTCCTGCCTTATAGAGCACATCCTGTAGCACGTCAAAATCCTCTACCTTCATAACAGGCGCTGTGCTCCACGTATCCTGTTTCTTATACCTATCCACGACCGTAGCTATAAGGTCAACGTCAGCATCAGGGAAAAAGGACTTTATAGACCGGGCAATTTCTTCAGCTGAATGGGATTGTACCCAACGCTGCCCTTTGTAAAGAGCATTGGTAAAATGCTGTATGATATCAGGGTGTTTTTGAATATAGCTCTTTTTTGCGCTAAAGGCTGTATAGGGGACAGGATGACTGGCTGCTCCTATAGACGCGACAATATAACCTCCTTTTTCCTTTTCTACCAGAGACGCAGTAGGTTCAAAAAGGGCCACATAGTCAGCATCAGATCTCATAAAAGCCCCTGCGGTGGCTGTAAATTGAAGATTCGTCACAAGGGTTAAGTCTCTTTTAGGGTCAAGACCGTGTTCCCTTAATACGTATTCTAGGGTCATCTCAGGCATACTGCCGGGCCTTCCTCCTATCACTTTCTTCCCTTTTAAACCCTCCCATTTAAAGTCGGGCTCAGGTTTCTTGCCCACAAGAAAAGAGCCATCTCTTTTAGTGCACTGAGCAAAGTTAACCAAGGGATCTTTTCTGCCTTCTTTAAGTACGTAAACCGTCGCTTCAGGGCCCATAAGACCTATATCCGCACTACCTGACAGGACAGCCGTCGCAGCCTTGTCTGTGCCCTGCGCCGTGGATATGTTGAGCTCAAGACCCTCTTCCTTAAAAAAGCCTTCGCTGACCGCCACATAATAAGGGGCATAAAATATAGATCGAACCACTTCTGTAAAATTCACCCTTGTCAACCTGTGCTTTGCACTACAGCCCACTGCAAAAAAGGCGATAACCAGAAGAACTAATATGGTCAGTAATATCTTTTTCACAGCAACACCTCCTACTTCATAATATTCTTTCGGTTACAATTGGTGATTAGCTAAAAAGGCGCAAAAAAAAGGGCATACGCCCTTTTATGAAGTTTTTCTCAGCATACTGTACTTTACCTCTCGACCCAACAGGTAATCAACGCTCACATCAAAAATATCCGCCAGTTTAGTTAAAATAGAATAATCGGGCTCCCGCCTGCCGGTCTCATAAAGGGATATCGCGCTCCTGGACAAGCTCAACATCTCAGCCAATTCATCTTGAGTCATATTGTGAGACTTCCTCAACTTCTTTAACGTTTTGCAGAACACAACATGTCACCCTCCTATAAAATAGTAAGGGGTACATGCCATATGAAGTCACTATATGCAACCATTAGTTATTTTATCATTTTTGTAACACATTGTCCAGTACTTGATCGAGATTGTTCACAAATACAAATCCTATTTTGCGCCTGATGCTCTGGGGTATATCGCTCACATCCCGCCTGTTGTCTTCAGGCAGTATGACCTTTTTAATCCCTGCTCTGTAAGCTGCCAGAACTTTTTCTTTTACACCGCCTATAGGAAGCACCTTCCCCACCAGCGTAATCTCCCCGGTCATGGCTACATCGCTTAAAGCAGGTCTGCCTGTAAGCGCCGATACCATCGCAGCAGCCATGGTTATACCCGCAGAAGGGCCGTCTTTAGGTATAGCACCTTCGGGGACATGCACGTGAATATCGTAGTTTTTGTAGAAATCATCGTCTATGCCCAGCTCTTTAGCTTTCGACCTTATATAGGTAAGCCCTGCCTGAGCGGACTCTTTCATGACATCTCCCAGCTGACCTGTAAGCACCAGTTTACCACTACCGGGGACCTTCAGGGCTTCCACTGACAGTATCTCTCCACCCATAGGTGTCCACGCCAGGCCTGTTACCACACCTACCTCGTTTTTTTCAACGGCTTTTTCACGCCTATACACAGGTTTGCCCAGATAACTTTCTACGATTCTGGCGCTCACCGTCACATTAAAGTCCTTATTCTCCGCTATCCTGCTGGCGATTTTTCTCACCAATGACCCCAGATTGCGCTCCAGATTCCTTACACCAGCTTCTCTGGTATATTCTTCAATTATCTTTTTTATGGCCTTATCAGATATAGCTATAGACTTCTGAATGCCATGTTCTTTTAGCTGCTTTGGCCATAGGTACTTTTTAGCTATATTCAATTTTTCTTCGTCGGTATAACCGCTTATATATATAATCTCCATTCTGTCTAAAAGCGGTCTCGGTATGGTGTCGGTGGTGTTGGCTGTGGTTATAAAAAACACTTTAGAGAGGTCAAAAGGTATATCCATGTAATGATCTCTAAACGAAACATTCTGCTCGGGATCCAGAACTTCCAGCATAGCTGACGCCGGATCACCCCTGAAATCGCTACTCATTTTATCGATCTCATCCAGAAGAAAAACAGGGTTGGCAGAGTGGACGTATTTAAGAGACGATATTATCCGTCCAGGCATAGCGCCTATATACGTCCTCCTATGTCCTCTAATCTCCGCCTCATCCCTTAGGCCACCCAGGGACATCCGCACAAATTTTCTCCCCATAGCCCTCGCTATGGACTTGCCCAAAGACGTTTTGCCTACCCCTGGAGGACCCACCAGGCAGAGTATAGGCCCCTTTACATCTTCCTTTAATTTCCTTACCGCCAGGTACTCCAGTATCCTCTCCTTAACTTTTTCCAAACCATAGTGATCTTCGTTTAAGATTCTCCTGGCTTCTTTTATGTCCAGCTTATCCTCAGTAAAAGAATGCCACGGGAGGTCCAAAATCCAATCAAGGTACGTCCTTATCACAGAACCTTCGGGAGAACCCGGTGCCATCTTAGCCAGCCTGTCCAGCTCTTTTAACGCCTTTTCTCTGGCTTCATCAGGCAAACCGGCTTTCTCAATCCTATCCCTGTACTCGTCTATTTCCTGTTGAGCGTCATCTGACTCGCCCAGCTCTTCTCTTATAGCGTTCAACTGCTCCCTGAGGTAATAATCCTTTTGCACCTTGTCTATCTTTTTCCTCACCTTGGCCGCTATTTCTTTTTCGATCTCCATTATGTCCAATTCGTTTAACAGCATACCGTACAGCTTTTCCAGCCGCTCTTTCACATCCAGACTTTCCAGAATCTCCTGCTTCTGTTCAGTGGTGAGGGATATATGGGACGCAATAACATCAGCCAACCTGCCGGGCTCTTTAATCGATACCACAGAAAGGAGGACCTCAGGGGATATATTGTTCATATAGCCAATGTACTCCTCAAAAGCATTGGCCACATTCCTCATCAGAGCTATGATCTCTTTGCTCTCTTCAATGGGTTGATCGACATGCTCCTTTATATTTACACTGACAAACGGCTCGTCTTGCTGTACCGATAGGATTTCGCCTCTGCTGATGCCCTCCACCAATACCCTGACCACACCGCCCGGCAATTTCAAAAGCTGCTTCACCTTAGCTGAAGTTCCGATTTTATATAAATCCTCTATGGAAGGCTCTTCCTCTTCTGAATTTTTTTGCGTTACAAGGAACACCACCTGATCGTTAGCCATAGCTTCTTCTATCGCCAGTATGGACTTTTTCCTACCCACGTCAAAATGTACAATCATGTATGGATATACTGTTAACCCCCTTAGCGGTATAAGGGGAATGGTCTTTACTTTTACATCAACGTTTTGCATCTGGTCACCTCGACATTTACAAAATATAAATATAGCATATAATATAATAACACACAAAAAAGCCAATGGCAAAACCATTGGATTAGTTTTTTACTGTCTTAAGTTGTGTATTAAAGTGTATTACCTTTTCTCTATCTTCAGGCACATCATCTTTTATAGCCGCTTTTATAACTTCTCTTATATCCTTTACCGGCATCACTTCAATACCTTCCATATGCGCAAAAGTTTCTTGAAAGTTCTCATGAGGTATAATAACCTTTTTAACCCCAGCGTCTTTAGCTGCATTGATTTTAGTTACCACGCCACCTACCGGCTTTACTTCTCCTCTTATGGATATCTCCCCTGTCATAGCTACCCAGTTGTCCACAGGCCTGTTAAGTACTGCCGAATACACCGCCGTAGTAATGGCAATCCCCGCTGAAGGTCCGTCCACAGGTATGCCCCCGGGGAAATTCACGTGAACATCATAATCGGCCAGATCGATGGAAAACACATTTTTCAACACAGTCATGACATTCTCGATGGAATCGCTAACCGCGCTCTTTCGCTTTACCCTTCTGTTTTGGTTGCATATCTCTTCTTCATCTATAATACCCGTAACTTTTACCCTTCCACTTCCTTTAGAAACAGATTTCGCTGTCACCTCGATCTCCATAAGGGCTCCTAATCCTGGCCCGTAAACCGCCAGGCCATTTACGCACCCTACCTGAGGTTTGTCTTTCACCTTAATGTCAGGTCTGGGGTTATAATGGCCATTATTTATAACCCACTCAATATCCTCCAGTGTAATTGCGGATCTTCCCTCTGTTATAGCAAGCCCTCCAGCCAGCTGAACCATATTCACCGCTTCCCGCCCATTGGCGGCGTACCGGGATATAAGATCGGCACCACCCTCCTGTAGCTCAAAACCGCCTTTTTTAGCTGCATTTTCAGCGATAGTCGCCACCTCACCTCTGGTAAGCTCCCTAAAATACACCTCCACACACCGGGACCTTAAAGCAGGAGGGATTTCTTCGCTGGATCTGGTAGTAGCTCCTACCAGCCTGAAATCAGCAGGCAAGCCATTCTGAAATATATCGTGTATGTGCCTAGGTATGTTAGTGTCTTCAGAATTGTAATAAGCGCTCTCCAGAAAAACCTTTCTGTCTTCCAATACCTTTAATAGCTTATTCATCTGCACAGGATGGAGCTCTCCTATCTCGTCGATAAAGAGTATGCCGCCGTGAGCCCTGGTGACTGCCCCCGGTTTAGGCTGAGGTATACCAGCGATGCCCAGAGGTCCTGCTCCCTGGTATATAGGATCGTGAACCGACCCCATAAGGGGATCCGCAATTCCTCTCTCGTCAAATCTCAATGTGGTCGCGTCCATCTCCACGAATTTGGCGTCAGCTTTAAAAGGTGAAAAAGGATTGGCCTTGGCCTCCTCCAACACCAATCGCGCGGCTGCTGTCTTCCCCACCCCCGGCGGACCGTAAATCAGCACGTGTTGTGGGTTGGGACCGCATAAAGCCGCTTTTAAGGCTTTTATACCTTCTTCCTGCCCCACTATCTCTTTAAGTGATTGTGGCCTTGTCTTCTCCGCGAGCGGCTCTGTCAGATGTATATGCCTGAGTTTATTGAGTTTTTCCATCTCTTTTTTAGATTCCCTATCGATTGCCACCCTATTGTACTGAGGACCTTTAGCAGTATTGTAAAGGTATAAGCCCAGAATAGCTGCAAAAACCAGCTCAATTAAGAGCAAAATGCTGCTAATAAAAATCACCTCCTCATGCATATTATGTGCACTTAGAGGTGGTAATACTCAAGGATTCAAGATACGCTCTCTGATTTTTTCCGGCCTTTTTTGGAGGATTTCTGCTCGTTTATCACCAGTGTAGGCCTCAAACGCTTTTCCACAGTTTCGGCTGTGATGATGCACTTTTCTACGTCGTCTCTCGTGGGTATTTCAAACATGACATCCAGCATAATATCCTCCATGATAGCTCTTAACCCCCGAGCACCTGTTTTTAGCCTTATGGCTTTATCAGCAATGGCTTCTAGAGCGTCTTTCTCAAATTCCAGCTTCACGTTATCCATCTCAAACATCTTCTGGTACTGCTTTACAAGGGCATTTTTCGGCTCCACCAAAATCCTTATAAGCGCATCTCTATCCAGGGAGTCCAGCGTCACGACGATGGGCAGTCTCCCGATAAACTCGGGTATAAGGCCAAATTTCAATAGGTCTTCGGGCATTACTTTTGATAAAATCTCACCTATCTTCTTATTCTCCTTGCTGATTATCTCGGCCTCAAAGCCCATGGATTTTCTCGCCGTCCTGGCTTCAATAATCTTCTCAAGGCCGTCAAAAGCACCGCCGCAGATAAACAGTATATTCGTAGTGTCTATCTGTATAAACTCCTGATGTGGGTGCTTTCTCCCACCCTGAGGCGGAACGTTGGCAATCGTCCCTTCCAGTATTTTAAGCAATGCCTGCTGAACCCCTTCTCCCGATACATCTCTGGTTATAGAGGGATTCTCCGACTTGCGAGCTATTTTATCTATCTCATCGATATAAACAATGCCTTTTTCCGCCTTTTCCACATCGTAATCTGCTGCCTGTATGAGCTTTAAAAGTATATTTTCCACATCTTCACCTACATACCCTGCTTCAGTAAGGGATGTAGCATCAGCTATGGCAAAAGGCACATTGAGGATCTTTGCCAGCGTTTGAGCCAACAGCGTCTTTCCTGAACCGGTAGGACCTAACATCAAAATATTGCTTTTCTGCAGCTCCACGTCATCGGTTTTCACCTTGGAGTTAATCCTCTTGTAGTGGTTGTACACAGCTACGGATAATGCGATTTTGGCTTTCTCCTGGCCCACCACGTATTCATCCAGTATGGCCTTTATCTCCTTAGGCTTAGGAAGGTCGTTGAACTCAAAGCTATTTTCATCTTCAAATTCTTCTTCAATAATCTCCTGACACAATTCTATGCACTCATCACAGATGTAAACACCAGGCCCTGCCACCAGTCTTCTTACTTGATCCTGAGTCTTTCCGCAAAAAGAACATTTTAACTGTTTAGAGTTGTCGTATTTCGCCATTTTTTCACCTCTCTTAAAGCAACTATTTCCTCTTGTAAATCACGTCATCGATCAACCCATAATCCTTTGCTTCTTCCGCACTCATCCAGAAATCGCGATCTGTATCCCTCTGAATCTTTTCGAGAGGCTGTCCTGTTCTCTCTGCCAGTATTTTGTTTATCTTTTCTTTTAATTTCAGTATATGCTCAGCCTGTATCTTTATATCACTGGCTTGCCCCTGAGCACCACCCAGCGGTTGATGTAACATAATCTCGCTATTGGGCAATGCCAACCTTTTGCCCTTAGCGCCAGCGGCCAACAAAAACGCTCCCATCGACGCGGCCATGCCCACGCAAATAGTAGAAACATCTGGCTTTATATACTGCATGGTATCATATATGGCCATACCTGCCGATATAGATCCGCCGGGGCTATTTATATACAGCATAATATCTTTATCGGGGTCCTCTGACTCCAAAAACAGGAGCTGGGCAACCACCAGACTAGCTGTTACATCATTTATCTCGTCGCCCAAAAAGACGATACGCTCTTTGAGCAGCCTGGAATATATATCATAGGACCTTTCGCCTCTATTTGTTTGCTCTATAACTATAGGTACGAGATTCATCATTTTGCCTCCTTGTTCTGATCTTCCCCTTTATCTACTATTTTACTATTATTAACTAAAAAATCAATTGTTTTTTCCACTAAAATATGCTCCTTTAAGTGCTCTATACGCTGCTCATCATAACTTTCCTTGAGTTTTTGCACGTCCACGTTATTTATTTTAGCCATTTCCTCTATCTCTTTATCTACATCTTCCTGGGTTACTTCTATGTTTTCTTCCTTCGCTACCTTTTCTATCACCAATGTGGTCTTTACCCTGTTGGTGGCCTCTTCCTTTACGTTATTTCTGAACTGTTCTTCAGAAATACCTGCATACCTTAAATATCTGTACATATCCAGGCCATAATATCTCATATTTAAATCAAACTCAGCCAGTATATTGTCTATCTCCCGATTTACCATAACATCAGGGATATCCACGCTGGCGTTGTCAACTACCTTTTTCAGCACAGCATCGGTAAGCTGGTTCTTTGCTTTGAACTCAGCCTCTTTCTCCAGCCGCGCTCTTATGTCTTTTTTTAACTCATCAAGGCTATCAAACTCGCTGACTTCTCTGGCAAATTCGTCATCCAGGGCAGGAAGCTCTTTCACTTTTATATCATTAATTTTTACTTTAAACGTCGCGTCTTTCCCGGCCAAATCTTTAGCGCCATAATCTTCTGGGAATTTGACTTTTACATCCAGCTCAGCGCCAGCTTTAGCACCTATTAGCTGATCTTCAAATCCCGGTATAAACGTATTAGAGCCCACTTCCAGCGCATAATTTTCCGCCGATCCTCCCTCAAAAGGCTTACCGTCCACATACCCTGTAAAATCGATATACACTATATCGCCTTTCTGCACAGGCCTGTCTTCAACGGCTACTAACCTGGCGTTTTTATTTCTCATGTCTTCAAGCTCTTTCTGCACATCTTCGTCTGTAACATTATACTCTACTTTTTCCACTTCTATTCCCTTGTACTGGCCTAGCTTAACGTCAGGTTTTAGCGTCACTTCGGCTTTTATAATAAGGTCTTTATTTTTACCCACCTGCTCTATATCAACTTTAGGCAAATCCACAGGTATAAGGTTGTTTTCCTTTATGGCGTTATTGTACTCTTCATGGAAGATCTCATCGATAGCATCTTCATAGAATACGCCTTCGCCGTAAAATCTCTCAATAATCTTCCTCGGCGCTTTGCCCTTCCTAAATCCCGGCACATTAAACCTAGAGACGTTTTTTAAATAAGAGACCTGCACCGCTTTATCAAACCTATCATAGGGTATCTCCATCCTTAGCGTAGCCACATTGTTTTCTATTTTTTCCAAACGTACACTCATCAATTATCCTCCTACGTATTATTTTATTTTTTGTATTTTACCAGTAAATTATAACACACAAAAAATATCAATTACAAGCGCACATCACAGCATTTAAAAATATAAGCATACTAAATAAGAGATATTGCAAAAGCAATATCTCCCTACCGTGCGGGAGAAGGGACTTGAACCCCCATGCCTTGCGGCACCAGATCCTAAGTCTGGCGCGTCTGCCAGTTCCGCCACTCCCGCAAACGACAGATATATATTATCACATAATCAAAGAAAAAACAAGAGTGCAAAATCAAAACGGCTGCACCAGCTGGTGATGAGCGGTGAAAAACCTCCTGTAGGTCAAAAAGGCAACGCAAAAACAGGATATAGATACCGTCGAGGCCATCATAAAGGCCACCATAATTTGATATTTTACTGCGTTTATAGGATCCACTCCTCCCAATATCAAACCTGTCATCATACCGGGTAATTGAACAATGCCCAACGTTTTCATGCCATCTATGGTAGGCATCATGCCCGTCTTTATAGCTATCTTCAGTATTCTCTGCACTGATTGCCTGGCACTGGCTCCCAGCGCTAGCGATGCTTGAATCTCAAGAGCCCTGTTTTTTACCTCATCTCTAAGCCTTGATACAGCAAGCCCTGATGATACCATGGAGTTGCCTATTATCATGCCGCTCACCGGTATGACTTCCTGAGGTACAAAGCGAATTGCTTTAAAGAGCACTAACACCGAGAGAGTTATGGTAGCAGCTATGGCGATGGAAATGGTTATGTAGTAAAAAACTCCCGGTATTCCTTTACCTCTTTTAGCAGCGTTATTTCCCGCCACCAATATCATGACGCCTATCATAGCCAGTGTAAATAAATAATAGTCCGCTGCGAATATGTAGTGAAGTATGTATCCAACCACCGTAAGCTGCGCTACTGCCCTTACCGTCCCCACTATTATCTCTCTTTCAATGCCTAGCTTTTGATAATATGATATGAACATGGCAATGAGTACGAGACTGGAAGCAAACACTAGCGAAAGCACATTCACTTTGAAGTCCCCCTTTTTAACTTTCCCTCTATAAAAAGGCGTGTTATTTCGCTCTTAGGCTTTTCAAAGAGCTCCCGGGTGCTATTGTGCTCAATCAGCCTCCCGTCCACGATCAAAAGAGTGTAATCTCCCACCCTTATAGCCTGCTCCATATTGTGGGTAATCCATACAAAAGTGAGCTTCAGCTCTTTTTTTAACCTTAATATGAGGTCTTCAATCAATTGGGAAGATGCTGGATCCAGCGCCGACGTGGGCTCATCCAGAAGCATTATTTCAGGGGAATTGGCCAAAGTCCTGGCAATGGATACCCTCTGCTGCTCTCCCCCTGACAGCTGGCTCACATCTCTGTGCTGATAATCCTCATCAAGGCCCACCATGTGGAGAAACCTTACCACATCCACATCCCTATTGCCCTGTAAACTAGGACCGTACCTTATATTATCAGCTACCGTTCCTTCAAAAAGACATGCCTGCTGAAAAACCATGCCAATTCTTCTCCTGAGCTTTATTACGTCTACGGACCTTATGTCTTCTCCGTCCACGTACACCGTGCCAGCGGTGGGATCTATTAGGCGATTTATAAGCTTTATCATAGTGGACTTACCGGCGCCTGATGGGCCTATGACCGTGTGTATAAAACCTTCAGGAAGATCAAAACTTAAATCCTTTAGTATGTCTTTTCCTCCGCTGCTGTATGACACGCGCTCAAAAGTAACCTTGGCCTGCTGCATCTTTCATCCCCCTTGTATTTTGAAACAGATGTTACATACTATATTAAACCTTCCAAATCTACATGTCAATAGCTCTGGCAGCTTTCTTGGTCATCGGTATACAGCTGTCAACAGTTCCAGAAGCTCCTTGGTATTATAAGCGGGCTCCATGCACTTTGTGCCCACACAAACGTATGCCGCAGGTATTTTCACCCTATCGTATCCCCGAGTCTCTATTATTTCAGAATCCTTTACAATGTCCAGTTGCTCCACAACCATATCCGGCGCGTACAACTTTAAAACATCTTTTGCCATACTCTTGTTTTCATCGCCCACCACAGATACATGAATAATGCCCTCTACATAGGCTTTGAATCCCTTTACATACGGTGTTGAAAATATGCCGTAATCGGTGTACATATCGCTAAAGTACCTTATCACTTCCCCAGCAATCTTTTTGTATTTATCATCGCCTTTTAAGGCATTTAGGACTACATAAACCCACGCCATAAAGCTGTTGTCACTTATAGATTGAGTTATGTCGCCCAGGGTCTTTAATACCTGATCTTCCGGCACATCCCCTGCAAATACCTTCTCCTCCTCATCGTAAAAACGGCTGTAAGCAATATCCGCCACCTCTTTTGCCTTATTTATATACTTTCTATCCCCCGTGTACTGAAACCCATCCAGGTTTGCCATGGCCATATATACCTGTTCTTTTAATATATTGTAATTATGAGGCTTACCGTCGTAATACCTGCAATACCCTTCTCTCTGCCTGAAGCATTCTTCGTTGAGGAAATCCAGTGTTTTCAAGGCCATAGTCTTGTACTCCTCTTTTTCCAAAACCGCCCATGCCCTAAAAAGAGCTGATACAGCTCTGGCATTCCACGATACGTACACATTTTTGTCTATATATGGCTGCTTACGCCTTTTTCGCTCTTCCAGACTCAGCTTGTAGAATTCTTCATCGGCGTCTTGGCTGCCATAAAATGCCGATAGATCGCGATCGTAAAGCGCACTGGTGACGTAATCTAATGTTTTTTCGGCTATATCTTTAAACCTCACCACACCCATAACCTGATACGCTTTGAGGTAGACATCCACAAGCGCCGCATTATCCTCCAGCAACTTCTCGTAATGGGGCATCGACCAATCCCTAGCAGTAGAATATCTAAAGAAACCGCCTTGCTGTTTATCGCATATATCCCCATCGGCCATGTTATTTAGCGTCTTATCCAGCATCCTGTATATACCATCATCTTTTGTCCTGGCATACTCGTCCACGAGATAATCCAGCACTTCTGTGTACGGAAACTTTGGGGCAAGGCCAAACCCACCGTAAAGGTCGTCGTAATTGCTCCTTATATTATCCATAACATACCTTTCTACGCCCTCTAAAAGACCTCTTGATGTCGGCTTGTAAACCTTTCTTTTTCTCCTAGCACCCTTTTTATCTTTTGCCTTTCCTTCATATACCGCATCTGGTTTATGCTCATGGTAGTAATCCGCCGTTTCCTTTAAAAAATCGTATAAAGCCTCAGGGGGAATATAGGTTGCCCCGTTTAATATCCTACCTCCAGGAGTCAGCACCACAGTAGAAGGCCATCCTCCCATATTGTAGCGCTCATTTACATCGGGCCTCTGGTCTGTGTCCACCCTAACAGGGATGAAATTTTTATTGATGTAATCGATAATTTTATCGTCAGAATAAGACGTCTCGTCCATGACATGGCACCAATGGCACCATACAGCGCTTATGGACAAAAGCACAGGTTTGTCTTGCTGTTTAGCTTCTTTAAAAGCCTCATCGCCCCACTGGCGCCACTTTATCCTGTGGGCATCGTTAGGCCTCGGGGAAAAGCGAAAATTCGTTTTTGACATATGATCATCCTTTCACCGTAGATACTACAATCATATTATTAGCCAATAGCGTAATGAACTATTATAAAATTAATAAGGACCACATTATACATGTGGTCCCTTTTCTACAGTTTATTTTTATCTTGCCTGTGCAATCTTTCTCGCGATTTCACCGTATATATAAGCCACAGGGGTATTATTTAGCACGACAGGTCTACCCTCATCGCTGCACTCCCTCACTTTAATGTCAATGGGTATACTACCCAAAATTGGAGCATTCAATTCCTTGGCTAGTCTTTCTGTATCCCCTTTGCCGAAAATGTAATGCCTCTTACCGCAATCAGGGCACTCAAAGTAAGCCATATTTTCAATAATACCTAAAAGCCTCATAGAGGTCTTTTGAGCCATATATGCCAGCCGCCCTGCCACGTGGGATGCCGCAGCCTGCGGCGTGGTCACCAGTACCAGTTCAGCATGAGGCATCGTCTGCATTACAGTAAGAGGTACATCTCCCGTACCAGGCGGCAAGTCCAGCAACAAAAAGTCCAGATCCCCCCACAATACGTCGTTAAAAAATTGCTGCAAGGCCCCAGCCAACATAGGTCCCCTCCATATGATAGGGGTATTCTCTTCAGCAAAACAACCCATAGAAATCACTTTTACTCCGTAAGCCTCCAGAGGAAGTATGGTATTGTCATCTACCGCCACTGGCCTTTTTCCGCTTATACCCATCATCCTGGATACGCTAAATCCAACTATATCCGCATCTACAAGGCCCACCTTATAACCCTCTTTAGCCAGGGCGATGGCAAGGTTTACCGTTACAGTGGATTTGCCCACACCTCCTTTGCCGCTACCCACGGCGATTATGCGGGCATTTTTAAGCTGAGATTCCCGCTGAGGATGAAGCTTTCTGACCAGTTCCTCCCTCTCTTCCTGCGACATGACGCCAAAATTGACCTGTACCTTTTCAACGTCCCCGAGGCCCTTTATAGCATCCACAATGTCCTCTCTTATCGTGGAGTGCAACGGACATCCGGCTACCGTCAGATTCACATCTACCACTACTTTTCTCCCATCTACCCTAATATCCTTGACCATGCCTAGATCAACTATACTTTCCCCGATTTCAGGGTCAACAACGCCCTTTAAGGCATTTAGCACGTCATCTCTCGTAAACAATTTGTAAACCTCCCCACTTAAATGCGCTGCATAATCGATTATACCACTATGAACCTCACATACAAAGCCCAAGTACTATAATAATGCTCAACCTTGTTAAATCAAGATAAAAGTTTACATATTGTACTATCGCAAACAGATAATTCATGATATAATTGTATTATAATAAACAACAAGAGGAAGGGGGTAATGTCTGTGCTTAAAAAAGTGCTTTCTAACAATTACCTTATAGCCTTAATATTGCCTATTCTGGCAGGGATAATATTTTTAATAGCCCGTGTAAGCGTAGGGCTAACGTTGGCATTCACGATAATATCATTAGCAATATCAGAGTTTATATCGTACTTAAACAACAAAAACAACAGCGACATACTACATACCATATCGTACATAATCGAGAGAATCAAATACAGGGATTTCACTGAGGTGGCCGTAGAATCAGGCGGAATAGGAGTGCTGTCAGAAAATTTCAATAGCATGGTAAAGGAAATGAAATCAATAATACTATCTTTAAGCGATGTGACGTCAAAACTATCGGATTCCACCCAGCAACTGGTAGATGGCTCTGAAAAGATCAAATCCTCAGTGGATCAGATTGCCGTAACCATTGAAGAAATAGCCAAAGGAGCATCAGAGCAAGCCACAGAGGCCGAAAAAGGTGTATCACTGATCACGGATTTGTCAGATCAGATAAAGACTGTATACGACAGCGCTTTACAAATAGTAAACAGCAGCGAGACTATAAAGAAATTAAATGAAGAGGGATTGAAAGCTGTAACCCTCTTAAAGGAAAGATCAGACACGAGCGCCAAGACATCGTATCAGCTTATGGAGCTTATAAAGTCCTTTAACGAAAAGACAAAAGACATATCCAACTTTGTAAACGCTATAAATAGCATCGCAGAACAGACCAATCTCCTGGCATTAAACGCGGCCATAGAAGCAGCGCACGCCGGCGATGCAGGTAAAGGCTTCGGAGTGGTTGCCGAAGAAATAAGGAAATTAGCGGACGAAAGCAAAAAAACCACAAAAGAGATTCAGGATATAGTAAGCGGCATACAGAATGAATCCAAAAAAGTCGAGGCCATGATGGACACTATCGAAGAGGTTTCTCGCTTTCAGGCTCAGGCAGTGGAAAACACCAACAAAGCTTTTGCGACGATCGCCAATGGCGTCGAGGAAAGTATAAACATGCTAAATGGCGTATTCAAAGCCATAGAGAAGATGGAAAACAGCAAAAATTCCGTTATCAACGCCATACAGAACATATCAGCCGTATCCCAGGAAACTGCGGCTGCCAGTGAAGAGGTTTCTGCCAATACGGAAGAACAGCTGGAGTTCATTGCGACAATAGCCAACTCTGTAAAAAACCTCGACGAGCTGGCTAGAGAATTGAAGAAAAACGTCAGCAAATACAAAGTTTAGCAATAAAAACCGCGTAGCGGTTTTTATTTGCTATTTAAAAAGCGAGGGATATAATGCAGAAATGGCAGAAATGGAAATGGTAGAAATATTAAAACACATTATAGCTTCAAAAAATGTAATCAGTGTATTTCAGCCAATCGTATCACTGACCACAGGAAATGTGATCGGCTATGAAGCTCTCAGCCGCGGGCCGAAAAACACTCCATTAGAAAAACCCGAAAAAATGTTTGAAGTAGCAAAGCAAAACAACATGTTGTGGGAACTGGAAATGCTGTGCAGGTCAAAGGCCTTAGAGAAATCCTGTAGCAACTCTACTGCTAGAATCATATTTCTAAACGTGGATCCTCACGTAATAAACGACGAAAACTTTGTCAGCGGCTTCGCAAGGGAATTCCTGGCCAAGTACAAGATTGATCCCTCATCCATAATATTTGAAATAACCGAAAAAACCGCTATAGAAGATTATAAATCTTTCAAAAATATCCTGAAATATTACGTCGAGCAAGGGTATAAAATAGCTATAGACGACACCGGGGCAGGATATTCGGGTCTTAAAACCATTGTGGAAACAAATCCCCAGTATATAAAGGTAGATATGTCACTGGTGAGGGATATAGACAAGGACCAGCTTAAACAAAATCTTATGAAGACCTTTTATCAATTTTCCATAAACACCAACTGCAGGATTATCGCAGAGGGAATCGAAACCCATAGTGAGCTGGACGTACTCATAGACATAGGTATACAGTACGGACAGGGTTACCTGTTGCAAAAACCCGCTGAAGATTTCGTTGACATTCGGCCTGAGGCAAAAGAGTACATAATAGAAAGAAATAAGGTCAAAAGGCAATTTAGGCTTTTTAAACCCCATTATATGCCCATTGAAAATATCTCCAGAAAGGATCTCCCCGTAAAAAAGGATTTATTGGCTTATGAACTGGAGAAAATATTTGAAAACAGCCGTGCATTACAGGGCGTCTGTGTGGTTAACGAACAATTTGAACCGATAGGGCTCATAATGAAAAAGGACTTCTACAGCTATATGGCTCGCCCGTACGGCAGAGACGTCTTTGGCCACAGGCCTATATCCCGTCTCATGAACCAACAACCCCTCATCGTAGACAGCAATACCCCTATTGATGAGGTATCGAGGATGGCCATGAGCAGAGACGATGAACACCTCTACGATTACATCATCATCTCCAAAGGCGGAAAGTACTTCGGCATAACCACGGTAAAAGACCTTCTGGAAAAAACCACAGAAATAGAAATAAATGTGGCTAAATACTCCAATCCTCTAACAGGTCTACCAGGCAATGTGATAATAGACAATAACCTCAAGGAATTATTAAATGAGGCAGGGCCTTTTTCCCTCATCTATATCGACATCAATAACTTCAAGGCATACAACGATACGTACGGCTTCGAAAACGGTGATAAAGTGATTTTGTATACTGCAGATATCCTCAAATCGACTTTAAATAAATACCACAAGAATGGTTTCCTGGGCCATATAGGCGGCGACGACTTCGTCATAATCGCGTACGACCACGATGTGGAAAACATGTGCCAAGAGATAATAGAGCTGTTTGACAAGAACATAAGAGGGTTTTACAATGAACAGGACGCAAAAAACGGGTTTATAGTGGCCAAAAGCCGATACGGCAAGGTGGAGAGAATACCTATTATGGGCATAGCGGTAGCAGCCATAACTAATAAACATAAAAACTATGCCAATGTATACGAACTAAGCGAAAGCGCCAGCAGAGTTAAAAAACTCTGCAAGCAATACGTAAAAAGCCACTATATCATCGATTAACTGTTTTTATTTTTGTTTTTTCTCTTCTCTAAATCGTTGATAAAAAGCGGTAAAAATGAAATAACCGCGTATATTATGCCTATTGAAATGAGAAACAAAAGGCTTATCTTTGAAAAAATAACCTGCATTAAACCCTCACCACCTTCTTCACTAATCAATATATGTGGCAGAGGGCACAAAATGAACAGCACCCCATGGTGCTGTTCATTTTACCTCAGAATACAATCTTTTTTCCGCTTTTGCCTGAATCGTATATAGCACATACCATCGCCTGGGTTTTTCTCGCTTCTTTACCGTCTATCTCAGGCTTTTCACCCTTCTCAAGGGCCTCGTAGTACTTCCTTATCTGCTTAGCGTGGCTTACACCCCAATAGGACTTTACATCGCCGTAGTTAAAGGTTTCATTGGGATTTCTGTCTGCTGAATACTCTCTGCCGTCATTGAATTTTATAACAGCTTTATCAGCGATCATCTTGGCAACGCCTTTTTCACAGTAAAGTTCTATCTCCACAGGAGCATCATATCCGTAGTAATTAACCGCCCAAAAACCTGTTACAACACCATTTTTGTATTTTATAACCCCTTCCGCGGAATCCTCCACTTCAATGATATCATGAGCCCTATTGGATATCGTAGCGTCCACATAGTCGATATCGTCCCCCACAAACCATCTCATAAGGTCAAGGGTGTGAATAGCCTGATCTATTATTACGCCACCCCCCTCTTTATCCCACGTTCCTTTCCAATCACTATGGCTGTAATATTCATCGGTGCGTTTCCACGTGACAATAGCCTTTCCGGCGACGATCTTCCCCAGTTCACCAGACTCCAGCGTCTTTTTAATTAACTGGGAACCAGGATTATATCGATTCTGGAATATAACGCCTAATGCCACGTTATTATCCTCACAGGCCTTTATCATGGCATCAGCATCTTCCAATTTTATAGACATAGGCTTTTCCGTCAGGACATTTACCCCTTTACTGGCAGCATATATACATATAGGAGGATGCATATAATGGGGCGTGCAGATGTGAATGACATCCAGTTTCTCTTTATCTATCATCTCTTTGTAATCCAAGTAATACCTGCAGCCTAATTCTTCAGCCTTTTTTTTAGCCCTGTCCTCTTTGATATCGCATACTGCCGCTATCTCCGCATTCTCCAATAACTTAACCGAATAGGCATGCATTGGGAATATATTTCCGCAACCTACAATACCAGCTCTGAATTTTTTCATTGAAAAACCTCCATTCCCTTTTATAGAGTTTACCTTTACTTATTCTACGCACGAACAAAAAATCCTCTTCTTTCTTACGAAAGTTGACTTTTTATTTTTACATCTGTATAATAAAAATACGAATTATAAGTATTCATATATGTTTAATTGGATTTTCTCCCCCCATAAGCATTTTTAAGGAGGTATGGTTATGTATTTGAGTTATGTAAGTTTAATTCTAGCTTTTATAAGTTTAGGCTTTTTGTTCTATTTAAAACGTAAAAAAGTCAATTTTGGCATCCGGGTATTTATCGGCTTAATCCTTGGTATAACCATAGGCTCTATCTTTAAAGAAAAAGCCCAAATAATTGAGCCTATCGGGAAAATATATATAGGATTAATCAAAATGGTCGTAATACCACTGGTAATGACCGCTATTATATCAAGCATTACGTCGCTTAAGAGCCCCGACCAGCTCAAGAGCATCGCAGTAAAATCTTTTGCATGGCTGCTATCTACAACCGCTATCGCTACAGCTATAGGAATCTTAGTAGCCCTTTCCCTTAATCTCGGTTCAGGCATGAAGTTTACCCCTGATACCAGCTTTAAAGCTCGTGAAATACCCACATTTTCTCAAGTTTTGTCGAACATGATCCCGTCCAACCCCGTCGCTTCCATGGCAGAAGGTAGTATCATTCCTATCGTGGTCTTCTCGCTCTTCATAGCCGTAGCAATCATAATAGAGAGAAAAAAGCACCCTGAAGAAGTAGAGCCCGCAGTAAACTTTATTATTTCCATGGAAAAAATTATGTTCAGAATTACCAAAATGGTGATTTCCCTTACACCTTATGGAGTTTTGGGATTAATAGCAGCCATTTCTGCAAAATACGGTCTGAAAACCACTATACCTCTTGCCAAAGTTATAGCAGCGGTGTACATTGCATGTGCAATACAACTTATCGTAGTTCACGGCGGACTAGTATCCTTTGTAGCAAAAGTAAATCCCTTGAGATTTTTCAAAAAGATATATCCTGCTCAAGTAGTAGCATTTACTACCCAGTCTAGCTATGGCACACTTCCCGTAACTATAAGATCACTAGTAGACAGGGTAAAAATCTCAGAAAAAATCGCCAGCTTTGTCGCTTCGCTAGGCTCTACAGTGGGAATGAATGCTTGCGGAGGGCTATATCCAGCTATAGTAGCGGTATTTGTAGCAAAAGTATTCAATATAGAACTTACTTTTAGCCATTATCTGTTTCTCATTGCCATGACCACAATCTCATCCATCGGCGTGGCAGGCGTCCCGGGTACCGCGTCTATTGTGACTACCGTCGTACTTGCAAGTTTGGGACTTCCTATTGAAGGGCTGGCCATGGTTCTGGGCATCGACGTAATACTGGATATGGTCAGAACCATGACCAATGTGACAGGTGCCTCAGTGGCAGCATTGCTAGTGGCTACTTCTGAAGGAGAATTTGACCGTGAAGCATTCTACAGAGATGACATAGATGAAATCGAGCTCAACACGGTGACAAAAACTATATAATAATTATTGAAATACAAAAAGCCCCCATATTACGTGGGGGCTTTTCACATTTTCCAAAAGCACGCGATCGCCCGCATTATCTCTTCTGTGACTTTTTCCAGGTTCTCAGGAGATTCCTTTATAGATTCGCTTAAAGTCATGGTACGGGGGTTTATATCAAAAAGAGCATCAATGCCGTAATCGTGCAGCACCTCATAACCTTCTCCCAACATGCCTCCTATGGCAAACACAGGCACACCGTGTCTCTTAGCATAAGACGCTACCCCTACCGGCGTCTTGCCGTGGGCAGTCTGACCGTCTATTTTGCCTTCCCCTGTTATCACCAGGTCAGCTCCTTTAAGTTGCTCATCCAGATTTACTGCATCACATACCAGCTTTATGCCAGGCTGCAAACAAGCCCCCAGAAACGCCACCAGTCCACCTCCTGCACCCCCTGCTGCTCCTGCGCCAGGCATGTTCATTATGTCAATACCCAGGTCTTTTTTAACGACATCGGCGAAATGAGCCAACGCTTCATCCAGCCTTATAACCATTTCCGGCGTGGCGCCCTTCTGAGGGCCGTAAACCGCAGATGCCCCTCGCGGGCCGCATAGGGGATTGTCTACATCGCAGGCCACCAGCACCTCCACATCATTTATCCTCTTATCCAGCTCGGACATGTCTATATGGTGCAGGTTTTTGAGGTTAATACCACCAAGATCTATAGCATTACCTTTTTCATCCATGAGCTTTACGCCCAGAGCCTGTGCAATACCAGCGCCCCCGTCATTGGTAGCACTGCCTCCAAGCCCTATTATGAGCTTTTTGATGCCATGATTTAAAGCGTCTCTTATAAGCTCACCAGTTCCGTAAGAGGTAGCTGTCTCTGGATTTAACCTATCTTCAGAAACCAGTGGCAGACCTGATGCCGCTGCTATTTCCACAACAGCAGTTTTTCCATCGCCTAGAATGCCGTAAAAACCCTTCACCTTATCCCTTTGCGGGCCCATTACATCCAAGGATATAATCTGCCCTCTGGTAGCTTTGACAAGGGCTTCCACAGTACCTTCTCCGCCATCAGCCATAGGCAAAATAACTACCTCTGCGTCTTTAAATACCCTTTTTATACCTTTTTCTACGTGATAAGCCACCTCATAAGCCGTCATATTGCCTTTAAATGAATCAGGTGCAACTACGATTTTCATCTTTAATAAACTCTCCACCTTTCAAAAAGGTCACAATAAACCAGCTGCCAGTTCGGCCAATTTCGAACGCTCACCTTTGACAAGCATAACATGACCTGCCAAAGGCTGTTCTTTAAAGGCTTCTACAACCTGGGTAAGGCCATTGCTGCTGGAATCCAGATATGGATTGTCAATCTGTTCAGGGTCACCTATAAGGACGATCTTGCTGCCTTCCCCTACCCTTGATATGATGGTCTTGACCTCGTGGCGCGTAAGGTTCTGCGCCTCATCAATGATTATAAACTGATGAGGGATGCTCCTTCCCCTTATATACGTCAACGCCTCTATTTCAATATTTTTAAGGCCCACGATGATGTCATCTATCTTCATGTTTTTCTTGCCGCTGAAAAGGTATTCCATATTATCGTATATAGGCTGCATCCACGGCCTTAATTTCTCATTTTTATCACCTGGCAAATAACCCAGATCTTTTCCCATGGGGACTACAGGCCTGGCCACCAACAATTTACTGTATACCCTTTCATCTTGGGTCTTCAAAAGCCCTGCCGCCAGTGCCAGAAGAGTCTTTCCAGTACCTGCTCTACCGGTAAGGGTTACGAGAAGCACATTGTCATTTAACAAAAGGTCCAGGGCCATTTTCTGCTGCGCGTTGCGAGGTGTAACTCCCCATACGCCCTCACCGGGCACGATAAGTGGCTTAAGAGAATCACTGGCTAAATCGTACCTGGCCACAGCTGACTTGCTTGATCCCAACTCATCTTTTAAAATCACATACTGATTAGGATAGAATTTCACACTGGAACCTAAATTAGAAGCCAGATCTTGTAATAAAATACCTCTTTCCATGTAGAATTCATCTATCACAGAAGGATAAACCTTTAACTCCATAAAACCCGTATATATATCGCTGTACTGCACGGTTTTATCAGAAAGGTAATCTTCCGCCGCCAGCCCAAAAGAATCAGCTTTCACCCTCAATATAACATCTTTGCTGACCAATACCACCGGCATGGGATTTTCTTTTTTAAGCTCTTCATCCCTTAGGTTCAAGGCCACAGCCAGTATCCTGTTATCATTGCTGGCATCAAAAAACACTTCTTTTAAGCAATCCATCGCTCTGTGATTTAATTCCACCTTTAACGTCCCACCGCCATCAAGAGACACTCCGTCGGATAGCTTGCCCCTCTTTCTCAGCTCGTCAAGTATACGCGCCACCTTTCTGGCGTTTCTCCCCACCTCATCGTTATCTCTCTTCTTTTCATCGATCTCCTCAATCACCACAGCAGGCAAAATAATGTCATTGTCTTGAAAATTAAACAGGCATTCAGGATCGTGCAACAACACGTTTGTATCCAGCACGTACTTTTTTTTCAAAGCTATGTCCCCCTTAAATGGCTTTTTACCATTATACCATATTTATATGAAGCCTGCTTAAAATTTTGTTAAATAACTTACCCTACCTCTACTATTTTCGCCCCTTCGGAGTTGGCAAAGAGCGGAATAACGTTCCACTTAATCTGCAGATCATCCACAGTCCTCTCTATGTTTTCTATAAAAGTGGTGTTATTTACATCATTGACTGCGATTATTGTAGGACCTGCCCCGCTTAAAAAGACCCCTCTAGCCCCATAATATCTGCACGCATCGAATATAACATCAAAATCAGGTATCAATGTCTTCCTGTAAGGTTGGTGCAGCCTGTCCTGAAGGGCAAAATTCAAGTTATCAATCTTTCCAGTCATTAACGATGAAATTAAAAAAGCCACCCTGCTCACGTTGAACACAGCATCTTTCTGAGTTATCATATCAGGCAAAACCGCTCTGGCTTTTTTGGTAGACAGCTTTATCTCGGGAATCAGGCCCACAAACATTATACTTTTTGGCACATCTATTTTTATAAAGTAAGTCTTTCCACCGTCCTGTATGGACACAGTCATACCGCCTACAAAAGCGGGAACCACATTGTCCGGATGCCCTTCTATCTCTACAGCCAGGTTAAGCATTTGCTCAAAGCTCAATACGTCTCCTAAAAGCTTGTTTGCCGCAATTACACCTCCCACTATGCACGAAGCGCTGCTACCCAGTCCTCTTTCCAAAGGTATGTCGCCGTAGACATTCACCTCTACTTGCGGCATGGCCCTTCCCACGCTATCAAACACCTTTTTTACCGTTTTGTACACCAGGTGATCTCTGTCTGCATTACCTCCCAATCTCACTTCTACGGTATTGTACAGGTTAAGAGCTAGACCAAGGCAGTCAAAGCCAGGTCCTATATTAGCCGTTGTAGCCGGAACTTTAACTTTTACAATCATTCCTCCACTCCCCTAACTTACTCCTGCGCTATGATATCCAGGTTTTCTACTCCTTCTATGCTATTTAAGTCATCAATAAAACCTTTTATTTCGCCTTTCAATTTGGATACGTCAATCGTTATTGTAACATTAGCCTTTTGATGAACCGGTATATTCTGATTAATCGTCAACACATTACCGCCATACGAAGCTATCCTGTTCAAGACATTGGAAAGCACTCCAGGTTTATGTTGCAATGTCATGGATAACGTCAGTATTCTAAAGCTATTGCCTTTAAAATATTTAAAGACACAATCCTTGTATTTGTAAAAAGCGCTTCGGCTTATACCTGTCTCTTTAACCGCTTCGTTTATAGTCTTAGCCTCTCCTGACTCCAGCATATCTTTGGCTCGAATGACCTTGGTGTATATCTCAGGTAGCACGCTGGCATCCACAATGTAGTATGTGGCATCTCTTTCCAACTGTACCTCCCCCTGTCTTTAAATAGTATACATATGTTTTTGCTATACGGATAAATAATAGCATAAAAAAAGAAAATGTTCAATAGAAATACGCCTGCACGATAGTGTCAACACTCTTCAGGAGGAGTGGATTGAAAACATCTTTCACGACCTAAAGATCCCTCTTACATCCATAAAAGGCTACGCTGAAATCCTGCTGGAGAATACCTACCATAAGACTTACGAAGAAAAAACCCGGTATTTGAAGATAATCAAGGAAAAAGCCGACTACATGAGAAAGCCAGCATGGCAAAGGAGCCACAATAACCATGGTATTTAAATTATAGGATATAATCATACATTCTGAAAAATTTTTGCGGGAGGGAATAGGATGAGCGAATTCATCGTTGAAACTCAAAGCCTCACTAAAAAATACGGGAATTTTACTGCCGTTGGACGGCATCGACCTCAAGGTGAGGAAAGGAGAAATTTACGGTTTCCTGGGCCCTAACGGCGCGGGCAAATCTACTACCATCAGGATGCTGCTGGGCTTATAAAGCCCACCCGGGGCGACGCCCGCCTTTTTGGCCTTTCTATAAGGCAAAAACCGATGGAAATACTGAAGAGGGTGTGAGCCATAGTTGAGTCCCCTTCCTGTTACGGAAACTTAACAGCGGCAGAAAACCTGGAGATTACAAGAAAAATTCTCGAGGCTGATAAAAAGGAGATTGACAGGGCGCTGGAAATAGTCAACCCATCCCAGTGGAAAAATAAAAAGGTGAAAAATTTTTCCCTGGGGATGAAGCAGCGATTGGCCATAGCTCAGGCTCTTCTCGGAAAACGAGAGCTTTTGATCCTGGATGAACCTACCAATGGCCTTGGCCCGGCAGGAATTCACGAAATCCGGCAGTTAATAAAAAACTTGCCCAGCATGTTGGGAGTCACGGTGTTGGTGTCCAGCCATATATTGAGCGAAGTGGAGCTGACGGCTACCAGCGTAGGCATCATATCCCGGGGGCGGCTGCTTTTTCAGGGAACCCTGGAAGAATTGAAAGCCAAAAGCAAACCCGAAATATGCATTGAGGTTTATCCACAGGATAAGGCTTTAAAATTTTTAGAAAATAAAGGCTTAAAAGTCAAAGTAAAAGAAAATCGGCTTTTCATAAAAAAGAATAGCCTCGATGTTGCTGCCGTAAATAGAGCGTTGGTAGTGGAAGGCTTTGATGTGACGCATCTTTCGGTGGTAGCAAAGAATCTGGAAGATATTTTCTTAGAGATCACCGGAGGTGATACGTTTTGAAGAAATTTTTTGACCTATTGTGGACCGACATTTTAAAGCAAAAACGAAGCCTCATGTGGCCGGCAGCTTCCTCGCACCACTTATTACAGAGGCGTTGCTATTTCTTGACCTTTACCTTCGCCGCGACTATATTCTCAATTAGGGCTCAAAAGAAGGTTTAAACGCCTGGCAAACACTGGTCTTAGAACATCACTTGAGCGCCTTGTGGTTTATGATGCTACCCATGACAATTACAGTAGTATCTGCCATAATATATCATACAGAGTATGTCTCAGGGGGATTGAGGTATACCCTGAGCCTTCCCGTTGGGAAAGTCAGGCTGTATTTATCCAAATGGTGTACCACTGCCGCCTTTGTCGGCTTGTTGCTACTCTGTGACACCCTTATGCTTGCCATTACAGGTATGGCATTCCACCTTCCCGGCGAGAATAACAGCCTGGCGCTGGAGGGAGGAATATTTTTTGCAGTTACCTTTTTACTGGTAGGACTCTTTTGCTTTTCAAAAAAAAGATGTGACTGGATAATGAGGTAAAAACATGAAAAAATATTCGTAAAACTTACAGTAGGGTGTATGATCTCCCTGTTGAATATTCTGGTTTTTTCATTAAGCCTGCCGGTGGCAGGAAAGATCATAGGTGCCCCTGGTAAAATACCTTATGACCTCATACTGGTAAAGCCCAGCATGGCGTATATAGCCTCGCTACCGGTCATGATAATCATCTTTCTTTTGAGCATAAATTTTTCCCAGATAGGAGTCCCTCTGGGTGTAGGCGTCGGGTTTGCTGTACCCTCTCTACTGGTAGCCAATACCAGGTACTGAATTTTCTATCCCTGGGCATACCCTATCATGGCGACATTGGGAGGAGATATGTTCAAAAAGACATATTTTCCCTACGTAGCAGGATTTTTGATTTTTGTAATATTGACTCTCGGAGGTTTACGCTGGTTTAAGAAAAAGGATGTACTTGATTGAATAGATAAAAAGTAAAGTTGCTTCGCAGCAACTTTACTCTACATCATATCCTACCTCTTCTATGGCGTTGATCATAGCTGATTCTGTTACTATATTCTCGTCGTAATCTACATCCACCGTCTTTTTGTCCAGATCTACCGTTACATCTTGAACGCCTTTAAGCTGTTTCAACGAGTTGGTAATAGCCATAACACAATGCTGACAGCTCATAGAAGGAACGCTAAACTGTTTTTTCATAACTTCACCCCCTACCCGGTATATGTATATTATACTATCGCCGTGCTCATCTGTCAAATTATCAATACTATGCCTTATCTTTCCCCCATCTTATCTCATTTATACCCATATACCGGACCTATAGTATTGAGCTCACCATTGACAGCACAATTCCCCCAGCGATTATAGAACCGATCTGGCCTGCCACATTGGCTCCTACAGATTGCATAAGGATAAAATTAGAAGGGTTCTCACTTTGAGCCATTTTCTGAATAATCCTGGCTGACATAGGAAATGCAGAAATGCCTGCCGCACCCACCATAGGATTGACCTTATTTTTAAGAAACAAGTTCAATATCTTGGCAAACACAACCCCTCCCGCTGTGTCAAATACAAAGGCGACAAGGCCCATTGCAAATATAAGAAGGGTTGTAGGAGACAAAAACCTGTCTGCAGTCATAGTGGAACCGACGGTAATACCCAAAAGCAATGTAACGAGGTTTGCTAGCTCGTCTTGTGCAGTTTTAGAAAGCCTATTCAAAACCCCGCACTCCTTTATTAAGTTACCAAACATCAATGATCCTACGAGAGAAACGCTCATGGGAGCCAGCAACCCTGCCACAAAGGTTACCACAATGGGAAACAATATTTTCATCTTTTTAGACACTTTAATCAAATGCAGGTCCATCCTTATTCTTCTTTCCTGTGGCGTCGTCAAAGCCCTTATTACAGGAGGCTGTATAATAGGAACCAGTGCCATGTAAGAATAAGCCGCCACTGAAACAGGGCCTAACAGGTGAGGCGCAAAGAGGTTTGTCACGTATATGGACGTAGGCCCATCCGCTGCTCCGATAATGCCTATGGAAGCCGCTTCTTTTAAATTAAAGCCCAATAGAGAAGCGAGAAACATGGTAAAAAATATGCCAAATTGAGCAGCTGCGCCAAAAAATATCATAAACGGCTGTTGAAGAAGCGGGGTAAAATCCACCATCGCTCCCACAGCTACAAATATAAGAAGGGGAAACAGCTCTGTTTTTATGCCGGCATTATAGAGAATCGTCAAAAAACCTTCTTTGCCAATAGCCGACGAAAAAGGTATGTTAGCCAATATAATGCCAAATCCTATAGGCAAAAGAAGCATCGGTTCATATTCCTTTTTAATAGCCAGATAAATAAGCACAGCGCCTATTAAAAACATAACAAAATTGCCCCAACCAAGGCTTAGCAGGCTACGAAAAAAACCTTCCATCTAAGTTCCTCCTCATATGATTCTAGCTTAAGATAAAAACCACATAATAAAAGCGAGACTTTTACAGTAAACCGGTACTGTAAAGGTCTCGCTCTCAGCCTCGCTGATAGCCAACCGGGATGATATCCGTGATGACGACTGGCTAGACCCTAAGGCGAGCTACTCCCCTTTACTCTCAATATTATAATATATTATACACGGCATCAATGCAACAGATTTTTGCCTTTCTCCCTCTTTTTGCTTTTAAACATAGCATCTACAATTATAGCAAAAGTACCTGAGGCGATAAACAAATCCCCTACGCTGAAAGCCTTAGGTAAAGGGTAGGGCTTTGGCAACATCATCACATCTGCCAGAAGTTTTAAGCGCGTGTCGCTATCCAAGACCTGATGAGTAGCCACTCGATTGGAAACCAGATCGGGTATCAAATTGTTCAAACCCGCAGCTCTCAGAGCATTCAAAGACACTGGCATCCTCCCACCGTTGGCAAAAATTACGATAAAGTTCAGGATTACACCTATGCTTATTAACCTCATGTACCTATTGTCCTTGTTATACCAAAGCCCTGCGAACAACATGGCATAATCAAAGAAATGTATGTACACCCTATAAGCCATAATTAAAGGAAACCTGGAAGCAAGGTAGAGCATCGCAAACTCCGACCCAAAGCCCAGCACGAAGAAAAGCGGTTTTTTAATAGTTATATCAGCTATTGCGTAAAAGTCGCCTCTCCTCAACAACCCGTAAATCAACGCTAGCCCCAGCGCATCAAAAATCATGGGTAAAGTCCTCCTTATGCTTTTCGTAAGCCTTCTTGAAGACCTCTATTATTTCAGGAGAAAATTGAGTGCCATTGCTGTTCAGGATTATATCGTAAGCTTCCTCACGGGTAAAAGCTTTGCGGTAAGGTCTGTTCGATACCAATGCGTCAAAGACATCCGCTATAGAGAGTATTTGAGACTCCAGCGGTATCTCATGTCCTTTCTTGCCATCAGGATAACCCGTGCCGTCAAACCGCTCGTGGTGATGCTTAATCCAAAGGCTTATATCCTTCAGGCCAGACACATCCTTTAAGATCTCATAGCCGTATTCCGAGTGATACTTTATGACCTCAAACTCCTCTGAAGTTAACTTCCCCGGCTTATTCAATATGCTCTCGGGAATGCCTATTTTGCCTACATCGTGCAAAAGAGCTGCTATCTGGACCCTTTCGGTGAGGTATTCACTAAAACCCAGTTCTCTGCACAAGAGGCTGGTTATCTTTTCCACGCTTTTAGAATGGCCTGCTGTATATTTATCCTTTGCTTCCAAAGCCTTTATCAAGACATTTATAGTCTCATAATAAGATTGCTTGGAATCCATATAAAGCTTAAACGTATACCTTATCATAAACAGAGGCACAAAGAAAAGCGCGAAGCTTATGTACCCATATTGCATAAAAGCTGAAGCCATGATAATGCCTAAAAAGATCAAAAATAGCATATCAATCTGGGTCCATTTAAAATCCTTTCTCCATACGTATAAAAAAGGTTTATTACTGAGTAATGTTACCAGATAGCTTATCATTAATGAATTTAACATGTAATAAATCAATGCGCCTATAAACGCTGGCACAATATATATGTATACTATCTGCTTTCCCGGTATACCACCCAGTAAAACATACGCAATACCACCAGCTCCTGTACTCAACGCTATTTGAGATATGTTAAAAAGGCTTTTGTAAAACGGCCTGTTGAATATGTGAGTTATCTTGTTGTGGTCTGTCTTGTCCAGCTTTAACACGTAACCCAACACCGCCACAAGAGCACCGCTATAAGGGCCTAAAAGCAAAACAGCCATTAAGTCTACAGCAAAGGCCACAGAAAGGGTAACCTGCTTGGATATGTATATAGGAGATGATTCCGCCAGAGCAGCTAATGCGCCAAATAAAACGATGTTTACAAGCTTTGTAATATCTACGTTAATCAACGAATACGCTATGAATAAAACACCGAACATTGATACCAAAAATATGTATACGCGGCTATTTCTGTTTAGCATCTTCATGCCTCCGTAAAGATTGCTACATCGATTATATCATGACAGGGACGTTTGCACAATAAAATTAAAAGCTATGCTTTTCCTAAAACGTAAACACACCTCCTTATTGGAATAAGGAGGTGTGTCATAAGAAATCAACCCCAATAGAAATTTGCGCCGCCCGCCAGTGCCAGGGCCGCCAGCACCAGGAGGACCTTTACCAATAACAACTTCTTCACGGTATTTCCCCCTTTCACTGCAGTAGTTTTCAAAATATGTAAATAATAGAGCTGCTACTCTTAGTATACCATATTGTAATTTTTTATGCAATTTGGTTTTGTCAACCTGAATTCGCTTTCAACGTTAGTAGCAACTCCGAAATTCTTCTTTAAAATCATCGCGATACTTTCATGTCAGAAATGGGGATATAACCTAATTGCTTTATCAATGGAGCAACTTCATCGCTTATCATATAGTCCAGAAATGCCTTTGCAGCACCTGTGGGTTCACCCTTTGTATACATATGCTCATATGACCATATGGGGTATTTACCTGACGTTATATTTTCCACAGTAGGCGCTACGCCGCCGATCTTTAAGGCTTTAACAGAATTATCCACGTAAGAAAGCGCTAGATAGCTTATGGCACCCGCTGTATCCGCTACAGCTTTTCTCACAGCACCTGATGAATCCTCTGTCAATGCAAGACCTTGTGTCTCTTCTTTACCGTCAAGGGCGTATTTTTTGAACGTAGCTCTGGTCCCTGAGCTAGCAGGCCTGTTTATAACGGTGATTTTTTGATCAGGTCCTCCTACATCTTTCCAGTTTTTTATCTTACCTGTAAATATGTCTATAAGCTGTTGCTTCGTGAGGTTGTCCACCGTAACCTTAGGATTCACTATGGTCGCAAAGCCTACCACGGCCACTTTATGGTCAACCAGCTGCTTCGCGGTAGCGGCATCCAACTTTTCTTCAGCAAATATATCAGAGTCTCCAATGTTGATACTGCCATCTGCTACCATAGAAAGACCGCTACCGCTTCCTCCTCCCTGAACAGTTATCTGGACGCTGGGATACTTGCTCATAAACTGGTTAGCTGCTTGCTCCACCAGCGGTTGCAATGCCGTAGAGCCAGCTATCGTCAATGTACCAGAGATATTGCTAGAACTGGAACCAGAACCTCCTTGTCTGCCATCGCTCGTCGAATTGCCCTGGCTTTTACACCCTGCAAACACAAAAATAACTGCCAACAGGATTGCCAATGTCGCAAGTAGTTTTTTGCTCGCTTTCATGCAAAACACCTCCGCAAAATTTATTCACAGGTAAATGATACAAGTTTATTGTTAACTCAATGTTATAAGAATATAAAATCAAAGTAAATTTTATATTAAATTTACGTTAAGTGTATTTTCAACACCAGTTTCAACATACCATGTCTACGATTACTCAACCGCTTTAGACTAACGAATGGAAAAATTCTTGTAAGTGATATATAATAAATTTGTATATCGCCTCAGAAATGCAAAATAAAATTACAGGAAGGGATCAGCAATGAACAAAGGTCTTATCTATCTAGCGATTACAGTAATGCTCTTTAGCTCCTACGAAGTAGTAGGAAGAGTGCTTTCAGGTCTTGTGAACCCCTATCAGCTGAATTTTATAAGGTTTTTGATAGGCGGGTTGATACTTCTGCCTATGGCTATAAATCACATAAAAGATAAGAAAATAAAATTAACTGTAAAAGATGTGCTCTATGTATCCCTCATAGGCGTGGTAAATGTGGTCCTTAGCATGTCTTTTTTGCAGATAGGCATAAATACCACAAAAGCTAGCCTTGCAGCTGTAATATTTAGCTCCAATCCCCTCTTCGTGATGATTTCAGCTTACTTTATTCTAAAAGAAAATCTAAACTTTGAAAAGATACTGGGGCTTATCATAGGAATCATAGGGATTATCATCGTCTTTTATAGGGACCTAAACCTGGGAAAATCCTACACCTATGGCATCGCCATGTTGATACTCTCCGCCATAACTTACGGAATTTATACATCCATGGGCAAAAAATTCTCTCAAAAAACCGACAGCATGATAATGAATTCCCTTTCATTTATAATAGGAAGCTTGCTTTTGCTGCCGGTACTTTTAATAAAGCACTATCCTATATTTTACATGCCGCATAAGGCGCTGTTGCCGATGGCTTATCTTACGTTTTTTGTAACAGGTATAGCCTATTACACCTACTTCGTAGGACTTACATATATGAACGCGGGAGCTGGATCCATGGTATTCTTTGTAAAGCCCATACTGGCCAGCCTGCTGGCATGGTTATTTCTCTCAGAAAAAATATCCATACAGTTAGTTATTGGAACGCTGGTAATCCTGGTAGGTATCGTAATCGTTCAACGCGCAGATAAAAAACGCTACGAGATCATCACCGATGATATAACAGGCAGATGATCAGAGCAATCAGCCTCAATGACCCCAACGTACTGAGGTACCACCTCTTCTGTGTGCATGATGTAGTCGATCTTTACACCGTGACTCTCATGCATGGCAAAAGAGTAATAATC
This sequence comes from Caldanaerobius polysaccharolyticus DSM 13641, assembly GCF_000427425.1. Taxonomy (NCBI): domain Bacteria; kingdom Bacillati; phylum Bacillota; class Clostridia; order Thermoanaerobacterales; family Thermoanaerobacteraceae; genus Caldanaerobius; species Caldanaerobius polysaccharolyticus. The sequence goes on from NZ_KE386494.1 coordinate 411,132, forward strand.
AGATGATACGACCTCAGAGGCATCCAACAGCAGCTGTTTAAGACAGCTATGAGCTCCACAACCAGGCGTCTCATTAAAATCCCCCGTAAGTATCACAGGACCACTCAATCCCTCTACTACCTTCAATATTTCTTCGGCCTGTCTTATGCGCTCATTGGCTTTTAGCCCCAGATGGGTTGTCAAAAACCATAGTGAGTTACTGTAAAAAACTATACGGGAAAGCAATAACCCCCTTCTTTCGCCCTGTGAGGGCAAATGGTAATTTTTGCTCATCTCTATAGGGAAAGCGCTTAAAATTCCATTGCCGAAAAAACCAATACCCAGCCTTATATTAGGCCCATATGCGTAATACATGCCCAATTTCTTGGACAGGTACCTAATCTCATCAATCATGTGTGACCGGACTGTCAATGAATCGACTTCCTGAAGGCCGATCACTTGGGCTCCTGACTGCCGTATAACATCAGCTACATCATCAAGGTTTATCCTTCCTGATCTATCTCTACCGCCGTGGATATTATACGTCATTACATTTAGCTTCATATAAACACCTCTACCCACCGCTTTAGCCACTATCCGCTGGTATTATACCAGGTATAAACCTTTCGCAGAAGAAACAGCGTAATCATATATACCAATACAGAATAAATAAAGTTCCACCTGTAAAACGTCAATTCCCCTGTTAGTACAAAGAGGATCTCTATACCCAATAATACCCCTGCCCAGACAGCCATATATAAATACGTCCATTTTCTGAATTTATCCAGGTAATTCATATAAATAACACCTATCAGAGGCCCTATGATAACCTCCATCAATAAAATACACCACCCATTGTTGAGAAGATGGTCTGTATATTTATAATATTCTGCAGCTACAGAAAATAACACGTCCAGAGCAAAACCGATCTCTGTGGCAAGCAAATATCCTGGTAAAAATACTTTAATTCTCTTTTTATCTACCAGAAGAATAACCAAAACTACGGTTATTAAACTTAACAAAATATACGGCATAAACAAACCTACCCTTCTAAGTAAAAATAAACCTGATATTATTTTATCCAAAAGTTCATTATCTTGTTGACTTTTGTATTTTATAAAGCTCTAGCTCATCCTACCCGCATCAAAATTCTCGACCTTCTTAAAAATGGCGAAAAATGCGTATGCAATATCATAGAGGAATTGAGTCTGGAGCAGTCTAATGTATCTCAGCATTTAAACGTATTGAAAAACCAGGGTATCGTAGCGTCCAGGCGTGAGGGAACCTTTGTGATGTACTATGTGCTAAACCCAAAGATATATGACCTCATAGATACAACCGATGAAATACTGGAAATGCAACTGGAAACAACGCAAAAAGAACTTAGAAAAAGGAGAAATAAAATATGATACAATCATTGGCAGATTATATCGTATACAACCTCATGAATATAGCCCCCCAAACCAGAGCAGGCAACGCCTTAAATTTCTTCATATACGATACCATAAAAATTTTTGTGCTCCTTGCGGTTTTAATATATACTATTTCTTTTATAAGAAGTTTTCTACCCCCTGAAAAGGTGAAAAAAATACTGAGCAGGAAACATGAATACATAGGCAACACACTGGCAGCGCTGCTGGGCATCTTTACACCCTTTTGCTCATGTTCTGCAGTACCGTTATTTATAGGATTTATAGAAGCAGGTGTGCCCTTGGGGGTAACTTTTTCGTTTCTCGTGGCATCCCCTGTGATAAATGAGGTAGCCGCAACAATGCTTTTCGCTTTATTCGGTTTTAAAATAGCTGTTATATACATTTTATCAGGACTCATTATCGCCATTATCAGCGGCTTGATTATAGGAAAGCTGCATTTAGAGCATCTGGTAGAAGACTACGTCTATAATATACATGTTGGTGAAACTGCCGTGACTTCCATGAATTTAAGAGCAAGGCATGACTTTGCCTTCAACAGCATGAAGGACATTGTAAAAAGAGTATGGCTATTTATAATACTGGGAGTAGGATTCGGAGCATTTATACACGGTTATGCCCCTGTAGACTTTATGGGCAAAATCGCTGGTAAAGACAACCTTCTGGCTGTACCTATAGCCACTATTATAGGGATTCCGCTGTATTCCAATGCAGCGGGAACTATACCCATCGTGCAAGCCTTAACTGAAAAAGGCGTCAGCATTGGCACTGCACTATCATTCATGATGTCAATAACGGCATTATCAGTCCCTGAGATGATTATACTGAGGAAGGTCATCAAACCCAAACTCATAGGAATATTTATAGGAATTGTAGGTATTGCCATTATGTTTACAGGCTATCTATTCAATATTATTATCTAAAATTTCACAGAAAGGATGGTTAAAATGGAAATCAAAATACTGGGTGGCGGATGTGCCAACTGCAAAGCACTGGAAAGGTTAACAAGAGAGGCTATACACGAACTTAATATAAGCGCAGATATAACAGAGGTTAAGGACATCCAGGAGATACTCAAATATGGCGTCATGAGCACACCAGCACTGGTTGTCAATGAAAAGGTATTAGTATCAGGAAGGGTTCCATCAAAAAGCGAAATACTTAATCTCATAAAAGCAGCAGTACAATAATGCCTCACTTCATCATTTAATCGGCCTCGCTTTTATCAATTTCACTATATCCAACGCAAGGTTTTTTTCATAGTATACATCAAATCCCGCTTTTTTTACGTTTTCAACCGTATTTCTATTTATATTAGCACCGTACAGGCCTACAACCAGAGGATTAAGCATATCCATAACCCTTCCCAAAACCTTTACATTACTTCTAACGTGTTCCAGCATTATCAGTTCACCACCGCGTTTTAACACCCGGCGGATCTCCATTAAGCCTTTTAATGGATCAGGAACAGAGCAAAATACGCAAGTGGTTATAACCGCATCAAAGGACTCATCAGGAAAATTCAGATGCTGCACATCCATAAGCTCGAGACTCACCTTTTTATTTAGCTGCTCAGCTTTGATCTTCGCTCTATCAAGCATCCTAGGGCTAAAATCTATAGCTACTAATCACATCCTTCGGGGTAGTATGGGATGTTCTTTCCTGTACCTACGCCCACTTCCAGAATTTTGAAACCTTTTACGTGGCTGAACAGTTCCTTTCTCCAAGACGCTATCCATCGCTTTTCCATAAAACCTTCCAATACATCATAGTATCTTGCCGCTCTATCGTACCTCTTTTTTATTATCTCAGTATTATCGCTCATAACAACCTCCTACTTACCACATGTATTATATAAATTTTTGAGCTATTCTTTTGACAACCTCTATCAAAAGGCGCCTGAAATCACCCATGGATTTTCTAGAACCCTCAACCACTTCCTGGTGAGATAGCGTTCCTTTTGCTTTTCCTGCTGCAAGATTTGCAATGCAAGAAATCCCTAAAACTTTTATACCGCAGTGTCTGGCCGCTATAACTTCAGGGACAGTAGACATGCCTACCGCATCCGCCCCCAACCTCTCAAAAGCTCTTATCTCAGCCGGAGTTTCATAGCACGGCCCTGTCACAGCGATATAAACGCCTTTTTTAATGTTTATGTCTAAATCAGCCGCAGCCCTCTCAGCGATTTGAAGCAACTCTTTGTCGTAGGCCTCGGTCATGTCAGGAAATCGTGGCCCGAATGCGCCGTTGTTTTGCCCTATAAGGGGATTATTCCCCATGAAATTTATGTGGTCTTGTATAAGCATAAGGTCTCCTGGCTTAAACAAAGGATTTATGCCGCCGGAGGCATTGGTTACAATAAGCACTTCTACCCCCAGCAGCTTCATAACCCTTATAGGAAATGTCACCTCTTTAAGGTTATAACCTTCGTAATAATGAAATCTACCCCTCATTATCAACACAGGAATACCTTCTACTTCTAACATACCCAATTTGCCAGCATGGCCTTCCACAGTAGGCACAGGAAAATATGGTATTTCACTGTAATGGATACACCTTACTCCATCGGCCTCACCCCATACGTCAAGTCCGCTTCCAAGGATGACACCGATTTTAGGATCTTTCCCAAATTTTGCCTTAATATACTCAGCTGCTTTCACGTACTGTATTATCAAAAATTATGCCTCCTCTATAACGAATTATATCAATTTGCGCGCTTTAACCTGTTATTGTATATGCCTTCAGATACGTGCTGCCACCGCTGCGACAGCTCATCGAGAAAAACTGCCCCTTCGCCTTTCAATATATTATCCGCTCCTTCATAACTGGGAGTTGCACCCGTCTCCTCCACAATCGCCCTTAGCACCTCAGGTCTATCAATTATGGGACAGGGGCGCAGGAAGTTTTTTGAAATAGGCTGGTATTTCTGGTATGCCTTGAAAACTTTATTGCCCAGAATTTCCTTAAGCGATTTATCCTTAAGATTGCCACAGTACACATGAGCAAAGGCACAGGGTTCCACATTGGCATTGGCGGTGATGTGAAAGTACTGCCTTCCTCCAGCGATACAGCCATTGGTCAGCTCACCGTCGTTCCAGAAATCAAATAGCATTATGGGGTATTTACTCCTGATCTCAAGCACCCTTTCCGCCAACCATCCCCTCTGTTCAGGCGTAACCATAGCTGAGTAATCAGGCTGCCTTCCCACAGGTATGTAGTGAAATGACCAACCGTACAAAGCCCCTTTATCTATCATAAATTGCACGAACTCGTCACTGAACAATTCCCTATAATTTTTAGAAGTAACCGTTATGCTGTATCCAAAAGGTATGCCATTAGCCTTTAACAGATCCATAGCCCTCATTACCCTTTGAAATACCCCTTTCCCCCTGCGTTCATCTGTGTCTTTTTCCCAGCCCTCCAGGCTTATAGCCGGAGATATATTGCCTGTCGCCAGGAATTTCTTTACCATCTTATCATCTATGAGGGTTCCATTGGTATACATCATAAAAGCTGTATTTTTGTGCTTTGAGGCTATATCAAATAAATACGGGTATGCGGTGGGCTCTCCCCCTGACAGAACTATAAAGTTGATACCCAATTCTTCCGCTTCGTTTAAAATCCTGTCAAATAACTCAAAAGGCATGGTGTTGACTTCATATTTACCCGCCCAGCAGCCCTTGCACCTTAAATTGCATATTTCAGTAGGATCTATTAAAATGGTCGAAGGGACGTTGGCACCGATCTTTTCGCTTATAGCTTTTCGCCTTGGTACGCCTATTAGCGTAGACCTTATAAGCAGATTGACTACAAACCCACTTAAATACGCATCGTTGCACCCCTTTAAAATCCTAGTTATATAGTTCCTGATATTATCGTCTTCTAGAAAAGCTTTTCTTATGCTTTCTATATCTCTTTTTGACTCATCGTTTAGAGCGATTTTTTTAAGAACCCTGACTAGTTTATCCACGTTGTTGTCAGGGTCCTTTTTAAGATACCTTATTACAAAATTACCTATGGCCTTATAAGCTGTCTCTTTTAACAGCCCATCCATTCTACCAAACCCCTTCCCCTATCTTATTCATGCCCTTCCAGCAGTATACCTACTGTGTTCAACGCCTCAGGTAAGTTTTCTTCATCCTGGTCCAGAACAGCTTGCACTACCGTACCGAAGATAGCACCTAAAACCAATCTGGCCAGATGTTTAGGAGAATAGCCGTAGTCGTTTGCTTTCGCACGACTTTTTTTCAGGACAAATTCTTCTATCATATCTGATAAGTCCCTAAAAAAATTTCGAAGTAAACCGCTAAAGGAGGGAGACCACAGCGCCAGATCTGTAAAGTCATACCATAATCTGAGAAATCCTACGTTGTCTTTTAACATTCCTTTAAAGAAAGTTATCAGTGAAGCTAGCTTATCCTTTGCCGTTTCTCCTTTTTTAAGGTAATCTTCTACTTCTACAATGTATTTCTTTGTCACAAATTTTATTACTTCTACAAAAAGACCCTCTTTGTTGCCGTAATAGTAGTTTAACTGGCTTAAGACAACACCGGCTTTATCAGCGATTTCTCTCAAAGATACATTAGCATATCCTCTTTTAGAAAGGCATTCATAAGCTGCATTTAATATCCTTTGAGATTGTGTATTTTTCCCCTGAGCATCCACGGTATCATCCCTTTCAAATATATCGGACGTCCGTTCTGATTAAATTGTACCACAAACTTCCATATTGTCAATATATTGAACGTTATATGATAAAAAAAGGGGTAAATCCCATTACCCCTTTTTACGCGTTTTTCTTCATCATAAAGTCTTATCTCCAGGTTTCCAACCAGCAGGGCAGGCTCCACCGGTCTGAAGTGCTTGAAGTACGCGGAGTATTTCGTCCACATTCCTCCCTATCAAAGGCTCATGAACTACCTCATAACGTATCTTGCCCTCTGGATCTATGATAAATGCGGCCCTCAAAGCAATTCCCATATCTTCTATTAATATATCAAATTTCCTCACTAATTCCTTGTTATAATCCGATATAAGGGGAAAATCAATTCCGCCCAGTTGTTCAATCCACGCGTTATGGGAAAAAACACTATCGGTATTGGCTCCTATTAAAACGGCGTTGAGATTGTCAAACTCCCCTTTTTTAGCGTTAAAAACCGGCAACTCACTAGCACAAACAGGCGAAAAATCCAAGGGATAGAAAAACAACACAACCCATTTGCCCTTAAAATCAGCCAGGGATATGTCCCCTTTCGTGCTAGGCAGCCTCATATCAGGAACCTGTTTGCCTACCATTGACATTTACAAATCACTCCTTAATTGAGATTATAAAATAGAATAATCTTTATGTAAGAATCGTTCTAAATATATTATATCATAAGATTATTATTTGTAAATAATTATTTTCCATATATGCTTGGACTTCTAAACCATGAAGCAATAAATGTCACAATAGGTATAAAAACCTGCAAAGGCAATTGTACATACGGTATTACAAGGCGAAGCCCTAATTCAATGTGCTCAGTGTAATTCCGCCCATAGAATAGAGCAAAAGCAACGATAAAAACGCTGATAGGCACGAGCAAGAACTTACAGTCCTCAAATTTAAACAATTTCTTGAGGCTTTCAACACCCGCATAGTAAAAAACGTAAACCTTAAAAAAGCCATTTAGCACTAGTATAATAACGGCGATGGCATCCAAATTTTCTAAAAGGCCCAATTTAATCATCGTCACAACCACGTACAGCGGGAAACTTGCCCTGGCTGTTTCATTTACCCCAAGTATTGATACTATGAAAATGTCATTTAAAGATATCACCACAGATGCCGCTGTTAAGGCCAAAAACGTCATCTTAAATGCCTTTTTAGGTTTTGCCAGCATCGGGTATATAGTGGTAAAGGCTATGATTTCAGTAAAAGGAAATCCCAGCGTTATCCTATAAGCCACTTTTAAGGGAACGATTATTCCATTTTCTAGCACAGGCAAAATGCTGGAAAAATCCACGAGTCCAGAATAAAAAAATAGTAAATACTGCACGATGAGAATTATCGCTATTATCGGAACGTATACAACAGAAACACGGACCACACATTCAATTCCTAAAGCTATAGCATACGCAATTAGCCCAACACCCATTAGAACAATTATTGATGAAGGGGTATTCTTTAGGATAGCTGTTTTCAATAGCTCCAAAAAATTCCTCGTTACTATTGCCGCCAGGATAAAAAAGTATATTATATACACAGTTGAAATAACGCTACCCACATACCTACCCCATATTTTTATTAAATACTCTACTAAATCACACTTGTATTTATAATATAACCGCGTGTATATAAAGGCCATAATCACTGACCCTAAATACGAAAAGATAACAACAATCCATATATCTTGCTTTGCCTGAATTCCCAATGCGAACAATACAGCACTGCCTAATTCAAACACAAATATAAGGCTGAAAAGCTGATAAGGGTAAATCCTCTGTTCATCCATAAATCAATTCACCTGAGCTTAGTGTATCAATACCACAGGTGCTTTATACATATGCTCTCATTTAACTGACTGCAAAACCCAGTAGCCCCCGCTCTTAGCGATCTTTTCGCAGTTACCGTAAATGCTCATCAATTTCTCCACAGCCGACGGGCCTCCTTGTCTTTTTTGTATAACCACAAAAAACATACCTCCTTTTCTCAAATAATCCCTGCTTTGTTCAAAAATAGTGTAAACTTTATCTTTGCCAGCCCGTATCGGAGGATTTGTAACAATATAGTCAAAGGTTCCTTTTACATTGGAAAATCCGTCGCTTTTATATATAACCACATTATCTACTCCATTTGTCTTTGCGTTTTGCCGCGCCAAATCTAAAGCACGCTGGTTTATATCTACCATGGTCACACAAAGGGATGGATTTACCTTAGCCAGCGAAAGCCCTATAGCGCCGTATCCACAGCCCATATCCAACATACAGCCGCCAATGCCTTCAGGGATAGACCTTATCAAGAGGTCTGAGCCTTTGTCCACATTTAGCCTGGAAAATACCCCTTTATCTGTGGTAAAAAAAATCTTGTGGCCTTTTACTTCGTATTCAAATTTTCGCAACTCATGAGCTGTTGATGGATTTTCTGAAAAGTAGTGCTCCATGATGCTTCTCCTTTCTAAGCCATACAATTCGCGTTCACCGTTTATTAAAAAAGCGCTTAAACAACCTCTTTAAAAGACCGTGCATCTCCTCAATAGAAAAGCTCATCAAGGGATTTGACGGCACAAATATTATGCCAAGGCTGTCAATCCCATTCCTGAAATCCGAATATTCTACCGTCCTTATATTGCCATCCAAATCCTTTACTTCCATCCATATAAACGTGAGATACTTCCCCAATATATTGACGATATCTTCGTCGCTGCGCACAGGCTCATTGTTTATCTTTAATATGGTATCCCCCGATTTCAATCCCATAGCTTTAGCCGGCGAATCAGGAAAAACATCCAGCACCTTTACTCCACCCATAGCAGGCGCAAAGGCCGGCTTCCCTTCTTTTTCTATCTTTTGCCCGTAATAAATCAGATATTCATGGGCTACAGGCGCGAATACCGCTGCAATCCACTTTAATGGGTGATAACTCGCCGCCAATACCGCAAGGGTAGTCAAAATAACACTAAAAGCCATAAGCCTGAAAGCAGAACCTTTTGTGTGCACCTCAGGAGTCTGAGTAAGGGATATATCTCCGTAACCCAACGCAGCCACGGCAGGCACCATCATATAACTGGCGTGAACGCCTATTGCAGGCTTTATGACAGGCCACCAATCAGGCATAGGAATACTGGTTGCCCCTTGAACAGTTCCTCCCGCAGATACTGCCAGGATGACAAAAGGTATAGGCCAGAATCTCTGTAAGCTAAATCCTCCTACTACAGTCCCCCCATCTCTGGCCGTAAAAATAGGCACGCGGCTTTTATATCCGTCCAGCCATATGAGAAGGCTCTCCATAAGGTGAAGTATTCCCACCAGCGCCATAAGTCCTGCCACATCCACGTGGGGATACCCTGTTATGAGTGAAAAAAGGGATAAAAGACCACCAGCGTAAGAAAAACAGATATACCTGGGGTGTACAAGCATGAACAAAAGCGCCAGCAGCCATACGTACTCTATTCCTGAACCTTCAATGGTTACCCCCAGCAAGACCATTATAAAGCTGCCTATAAAACCGCTCAAAAAACTGAAAAGTAGCGCATCTACCACCTGATCCCTAAAGGGGTACAGCGCCTTACCGTAAAGCTCTTCCTGTACCTGCGTAGATCTTCTGTACTGGAAAAACATAAAAATAAAAACCAGCCAAAAAAATGGCTGAAAAACACCTAATAAAACGCCTTTAAAAACCATGGAAAACAACTGAATAAACATTTTTTCACCACACTTTAACCCTTAATTCTAGAGCTCAATACCTCTATGGCCTTTTTAAGCTGCGTGTCTTTGTCCTTTGGAACGGTTATAGAATTATACCCTGCAGGCAATTGTACCACAATATCAGGCATTATTCCCTTTCCCTGTATATTATAGCCATCAGGCGTATAATACTTTGACACCGTGTACTTTAAAGCAGAACCATCGTTGAATTCTGCCATAGTCTGGACAATGCCCTTTCCAAACGTCTTGGTGCCTATAACCGTACCCACTTTGTGGTCTTTTATGGCCCCTGTAAGTATTTCAGATGCACTGGCGCTACCCCCGTTGACCAGCACTGCAAGGGGTTTACCCAGGTATTTAGCATCCGAATAGGTGTATTCCTTTTTGCCGTATCTGTCCTCAGTGTAAACTATTATGCCTTTGGGCAGTAAAGTATCAGCTACTTTAGCGCTTATCTCCAAAAGACCACCGGGATTATCCCTTAGGTCTAAAATCAGCGCCTTCATACCTTCATTATTCAGCTTATCCAGCTCGCTTTTAAACTGATCATATGTATGCTCGTCAAACATAGATATTCTGATATAACCAATTTTGTTCTCCATCATCTCCCCACTGACCGTCTTTAACGTTATGACCTCGCGCTTTATCCTTATAGTAACAGGCTTGGTCTCGCCGACTTTCAGCACTGTTATATTCACATATGTACCAGCAGGCCCTTTCATAAGAGAAACAGCTTTGTCCATGTCTTTTCCGCTTACTTTGTGTCCATTGACCTCAAGTATCTTGTCATTGGTTTTCAGACCCGCTTTAGCCCCAGGCGTATCCTTATCAATGGGAGACACCACTACGAGATTTCCATCTTTGTCTGCGCTAACCACAATTCCTATGCCAGCGTAAGACCCTACGGTTTGTTCCATAAAAGATTTATATTCATCGGGAGTCATATAGACGGTATACGGGTCATTGAGAGACGATGCCATTCCTTTATAGGCGCCATCCATCAGTACCTGTGGATTGACCTTGTCCACGTAGCGCTGGGTCAATATATCTTTAATAGCCAGCAATTTAGCCGCTTGCTGGTACTGGGCAAATTCCCTCCGCGATACGATAACTTTACCTCCCGGCAGCACGATGGAAAAATAATCAGTTACAAGAAAAGTAACCAAAGCGGTAACCAGCACCAAAAATATGGCGCCTATTGACTTTCTGCATCTAGACATTTGATCAACTCCATTCAAATGTTAAACTACTTTAATAATTTATGCAATACATTGATACTTTACTACTTCAACCAATCCATTGGGTTAACCGGAACGCCATCTTTTCTCACTTCAAAATGCATGTGGGGACCTGTAGACAATCCTGTGCTTCCACTCTTGGCAATAGCCTGACCTTTAGTTACCATATCCCCTTCCTTTACCAGCAAAGAAGCATTGTGGCCGTACAATGTGCTTATGCCGTTACCGTGGTCTATGATTACAGCATTGCCGTACCCTCCAAACCAACCTGCATATATAACCTTACCACTAGCTGCAGCAACTACTGTACTACCATAAGATGTAGCAATATCTATACCTGTATGCATTCTGTTCACTTTTAAAATAGGGTGAAATCTGAGGCCAAAAGGATCAGTTATATTATACATTCCAGGAACAGGCCACGCCAATTTCCCTCCCGTAAATTTAACAGCGTTATTGCTTCGTGCAGCTTCTTCCTGTAGCTTCTTTATAATTGAAGTAAGCTGTTGAGATTCGTTAGTGAGATCTTCTATCTGTGACTTATAGTTTTGTTCCTGAATATTCAACTGCCTCAATACGCTTGATCTAGATGCCAGCTGTATCTCTATTTCCCTTTTTCTGCGCTCTATGGCGTTTCTAGTGCTCACCAAACTACTTCTTTGTGCTACAAGTTTGTTTTTCTTCTGAACTATAAGCTCCTTTTGCCTGCTTATATCTTTTATGAGATTTCTATCGTAGTTTATAACGCGTTTTACCACCTCATAACGCGACAAAAAATCCAAAAAACTGTTTGAATCCAGTAATACACCCAGATAACCTATCGGCCCGCTTTTATACATGGCAACAAGGCGCTTTTTGAATATGTTCTCCTCGTCATTTAATTTTTTTTGAGCTCGTTCTAACTCCCATGTGGTGACCTTTATGTTCTTTTCCAGACTTGCCAGCTGTTTTTGAGTTTTATCCAGCTGCTCCCGCGATTGCACCAGATTTTTCTGTATAACGACCAGCTGATTTTGTAAATCTTGTTTTTGTTGCTGAACGCCTTCTAGCTGCCTTTTTTTCTCCTCAATACTTTTTTGCACGCTCTTTAACTGGTTCTTTTTTTGTTGTAGGTTATCAGCGTAACCCACTGAAAAACTGTAAAATACCATTGACAAAGCCACCATTAGCGCAGCATATACATTCAGCCGCGATTTCAAAAAACGACGCAATGCGCCATACCCCCTTAAAGCGACAAATTACACTTTTAAGAACCTTCTCACAGATAAACCGCTGCCTAGCCCGCCGATTGCACAACCTAATATCACAAATAACTTGGCCATGCCCGGCAACAGCTGATTATAAGGTATAAGCGAAAAAACCACCAGCTGGCCGTTTAACCTTGATGTAAAGTAATAATAACCGTAGCCTACAATGACAATAGCCAGAACAGAACCTAACAGGCCCAGTAAAAACCCCTCGATAACAAAAGGCCACCTTATAAACCAATCAGTCGCTCCGATATACTTCATTATGTTTATCTCTCTCCTGCGGGCGTAAACCGCCAGTTTGATGGTGTTGGATATGATGATAATAGCGACAAAGGCCATTATCCCTATGAGCGCTATACCTATTAGCCTCACGACGCGGGTTATTTTAAGGAGCTTGTCCACCACTTCTCTACCGTAATTGACCTCGCTTATCCCCTTAATCGCAGATACCGCAGAAGCTACCGGTTTAATGTCATTGGGTGTGGTCACCTCTATTATGAAAGACCGTGGGAAGGGATTGTCCTTTTCCAATCCGTTAAGCAGGTACGCGTTTTTCCCTAACTGCTTTTTATAATTTTCCAAAGCCGCCTGCCTGGATTCATAACTTATGCTTTTTACGCCTTTTATCCTGTCTATTTGATCTTTAAGCGTATCAATTTCCTGCGCTTTGACGCTGTCGTTTATATAAGCTCTTAAAACCAGCTCTGACTCCACCTGCGTAGCGATGTGATCTACGTTCATCACTATAACCGTAAATACCCCTAAAACTATCAAGGACACCACCACAGCAGTGACAGCTGCCACAGCCATAGCCCTGTTTCTCCACATGTTTATAAACCCCTCGGTGATAAAGTACCTGATCTTTTTTAGCTTCATATGTCATACGCTCCTCTTATCTGGTCTTTTACTATATTGCCTTTGACCAGCGTAATAACCCTTTTTCTCATCCTGTCTACAATCTCCTTAGCATGGGTTACTATGAGCACAGTGGTTCCCATCCTGTTCACGTCATTTATTATCTGCATTATCCCCCATGAATTGTCTGGATCCAGATTACCTGTTGGCTCATCGGCTATGAGTATAAGGGGTTTATTGACCATTGCCCTGGCCAGTGCTACGCGCTGTTGTTCTCCTCCTGACAGCTGGTACGGGTAACTGTCGGCTTTATTAGCAAGCCCTACCATATCCAGCACAGAGTAAATGTGCTTTTTTACATCTTTTGCGGGGTTTTCCGCTACCATCATGGCGAACTCGATGTTCTCGTATACCGTTTTGTTTGGCAAAAGCCTAAAATCCTGAAATACCACTCCTATGTTTCTGCGATGATAGGGTATTCTGGATCTCTTTAAACGTGTTATATCTACGCCGTTTATTACTATCTGCCCTGTAGAAGGTTGTTCTTCCCTCAACAAAAGCTTTATAAGCGTAGATTTCCCCGCTCCGCTGGATCCTACTACAAACACAAATTCCCCTTTGTCTATACGCAAGTTTATGTTGGAAAGCGCAATGACTCCATTAGGGAATACCTTTGAAACGCCAATTAACTCTATCATTACAAAACAACTCCTTATCCGTCTGTAAGAGCGTATTTTTCTACGTACTTGATGTACTCATCAAACATTAGGGCAATCTTCAAAATAACAGCATCATCAAAATCCCTCAAATCCAGTCCTAACAGCCTCTGTATTTTATCCAGGCGATATACCAGAGTATTTCTGTGAATGTAAAGATTCCTTGAAGCCTCGCTTATATTAAGATTGGACTCAAAAAATTTCAACACAGTATGATAAAGTTCTTTGTCTTCTAAAAACTCGTTTTTGTCCTTAAATATCTCGTTAAGATAAGCTCGCTCAATCTCTATAGGTATCTGACTTATAAGGCGCTTCAAGCCCAACTGGTCATAGTCAAATACCTTATTTTTATCCTCAAAAATCTCTCCCAGAACCATAGCGGTCTCGGCTCGTTTGTATATCTTTCTGAGGTCGTACAGGCTTTTGCTAATACCACCTATAGCTATTTTGACCTTTTCGTACAGCTCTGTCACCAAGGTGTCTAGGATAGACATGGCTATCTTTTTTATGTCGTCCTCGCTGTCATCTCTTGATTTTACAAGAAGTACTTTGTCTGTGTCAATATCAATGAGTACCTCTGACGTCTCATCGGGAAACATGTTTTTAAGCATTTCCCGAACGTCTTCAAATGACGAACTCATTTTGACAATCATAACCATCCTGTCTTTAACAATAACCTCATTGAATTTCTCCGCCATTTTTTCTATATTGACGTTACGACCTTCTATAATACTGCGGAAAAAGCTCACCCTGTTCAGCTCTGTTTTCTCAAATCCCAGTATCATCTGCTCGATCAAACCCATGTATTTTTGTACTTCAGGCGTCGTCCCCTTCATCGCGATACAGCACAAAAACTTCCCATTTGCCTTAACGCTTTTATATATCCAGTTATTTATCACAAAGAAATTATCAGACTGGATAAAATCCTCGTAGTTCACCACAGGTATAGAACTGCCCTCATTGCTGCCGACGATACATTTTCCTTCAGCATCATAGATGTTAAAAGGCAATCCCACAATATCCATTACCTTTTCGTATATACTTTTATATATATCCAAAGAAATCAACCCCTGTACAATATATTATACTATATCATGGTTTTCAGCAAAGAAAAAAGCAGAAATAATCTCTATATAATTATTTCTGCTTTCTAAATTAAAATCCTTCTTTAATTCATTATCTGTTTAAAATAGTCTTTTCAGTTTCTTTATCAAATAAGTGCACCTTATTCATATCGAAAGCTACCTTTAATATATCTCCTTCTTTTGCTTTGCTCCTAGGATTGACCCTAGCTATGACCTGCTGGCCTTTTAAGTCCATGTAAAGGAATGTTTCTGCACCCAAAAGCTCTACTACCTCAACTTTAGCCTCAACAGTAGCGCCAGGATTTGCGCTTATAAATACTTCTTCGTCGTGGATGTCCTCAGGCCTTATTCCCAGCACAACCTCTTTTCCTACATAAGAGCTACTGACCAGCTTCTTGACCTTGCCATCGGGGAGCTTCAGTGAAAATCCTTTAAACTCCGCGTAAATCTCACCGTTTTTCTCCACCAACCTGGCATCGATAAAGTTCATTTGAGGACTTCCAATAAACCCTGCTACGAATATATTTGCAGGATAATCGTATATGGTCTGCGGTGTATCTACCTGCTGTATGACACCGTCTTTCATAACGACGATTCTGTCGCCCATGGTCATAGCCTCTGTCTGATCGTGGGTAACGTATATAAATGTGGTCTGCAACCTCTCATGAAGCTTGCTGATTTCCGTCCTCATCTGCACCCTCAATTTTGCGTCCAGGTTTGATAAAGGCTCGTCCATCAAGAAGACCTTAGGCTCACGTACAATAGCACGGCCTAAAGCTACCCTCTGCCTCTGACCACCGGACAAAGCCTTGGGTTTTCTATCCAAAAGGTGTTCAATGTCCAGTATCTTAGCAGCTTCTCTAACCCTCTTGTCAATCTCCGCTCTGGGCATCTTCCTCAGTTTAAGTCCAAACGCCATATTGTCGTATACCGTCATATGAGGATACAAGGCGTAGTTCTGGAAAACCATCGCTATATCCCTGTCTTTAGGCGGAACATCGTTGACCAGCCTGTCACCGATGTACAATTCTCCCTCTGTGATCTCTTCAAGACCTGCCACCATCCTCAACGTGGTGGACTTTCCACAACCAGAGGGACCTACCAAGACTACAAATTCCTTGTCTTTTATATCCAGGTTAAAGTTGTCAACGGCCTTTACTCCGCCTTGATAGATCTTGGAAACATTCTTTAACACAACTTCTGCCATTGTTCCTTCCTCCAATCGTTAGTATGTTAACGCAAGCAAACGTTACAACTATATTATAATATAAATTGTCGGAAATTTGTATTATATATAATAAACATAGTTTTACGTTACTTTTTGTTCAGCATGAACATGTCACAATTAACATTTGACTTGAGGTGTCATCTCTGCTATATTAAAATAAAATATTATATAGGAAAGAGCACAGATAGAGGCGCGCTGTTTATGAGTACTGTGCGGGAGACTGGAGAGGTCTGTGAACCACAGAAAAGGAAACAGCGCCGAAGGGCCGGTATTCTCCGTGCCGGTTACCTGGTCAGTATGTGAAAAACATGCTGACTGTCATCAGCAATGATGGAGAGCTATCTGGTTTATAGCCGTAATGCCTATAACCAGCTAGTTATTTCCATAACTAGATTTTTTTATAACTATTTTCTAGGAGGTATTTTTAATGAAGAAAAATATAGCCATAGTAGGCGCCACCGGACTGGTAGGAAGGACCTTTCTAAAGGTCCTGGAAGAAAGAGATTTTCCCATCGATAACCTGTATCTCTTTGCATCTCACAAATCAGCAGGCACAAAAATAAGCTTTAGAGGCGCCGAATATACCGTTGAAGAACTTACAGAGAATTCCTTTGATCGCCCTATTGACATAGCGTTATTCTCGGCGGGTGCAACAGTAAGCAAAAAGTTTGCACCTATAGCAGCGTCAAAAGGAGTAGTAGTGGTAGACAACAGCAGCGCGTGGAGAATGGACGATAACGTGCCATTAGTGGTACCTGAAGTCAACCCTCAAGACATAGGCTGGCACAAAGGGATAATCGCAAACCCCAACTGCTCTACAATCCAGATGGTGGTAGCTCTAAAGCCTCTACACGACGCGTTTAAGATAAAAAGAATAGTGGTCTCTACTTACCAGGCCGTTTCCGGTTCGGGTAAAAAAGGTATAGACGACCTCAAGCGCACATTGCAGGGAGAGATGCCCCAGTTTTACCCACATCCTATAGCCAACAATTGCTTGCCTCATATCGACGTCTTCTTGGACAACGGCTACACCAAAGAGGAAATGAAGATGGTCAATGAGACCAAGAAGATCATGGGCGATCCCAGCATTAAGGTAACAGCGACTACAGTAAGGGTCCCCGTGGAAAACAGCCACAGCGAGTCGGTCAACGTAGAATTCGAAAAACCCTTTGAGCTCTCTCAGGTCTTTGACATCCTATCCAAAGCCCCAGGGGTCATCGTTATGGATAAACCGTTTGAAAATGTATACCCATTAGCTACCATTGCCTCCGGCCATAATGAAGTTTACGTGGGCAGGATAAGAAGGGATGACACCGTAGAAAACGGCTTAAATCTCTGGGTGGTAGCTGATAACATAAGGAAAGGCGCTGCGACCAATGCGGTTCAGATAGCCGAGTTGCTTTTATAAGCGGAAAGGAGTGAGACAATGTCTATATTTAAAGGGTCTGGCGTCGCCATAGTCACGCCTTTTACCGACGATGGCGTCAACTATCAAAAGCTAGGCGAATTGCTGGAGTGGCACGTAAAAAACCACACCGACGCTATTATCATATGCGGCACTACCGGCGAATCCTCCACCATGACTGACGAAGAGCGAAAGGGCGCGATCAAGTACACGGTAGATAAAATAGCGGGCAGAATACCGGTTATAGCAGGAACGGGTTCTAACGACACGGCTCATTCCATCGAATTAAGCAAATACGCCGAAAGTGTAGGCGCTGACGCCCTTTTATGCATAACGCCCTACTACAACAAAACCACTCAAAAGGGCCTTATTTCCCATTTTACGGCTATAGCCGACAGCGTAAACATACCTATTATTATATACAACGTGCCTTCTAGAACCGGCATGAATATAACCCCTGAAACCTTAAGTGTGCTATCAAAGCACCCCAACATAAAAGGCGTAAAAGAAGCCAGTGGTAATATCAGCCAAGTAGCAGAAATCGCCAGGTTGTGCGGAGACAATCTGGATATATACTCTGGCAACGATGACCAGGTCGTCCCCATCCTTTCCCTAGGTGGGGTAGGGGTTATATCCGTAACAGCCAATATACTCCCCGATAAAGTCCACGAAATGGTCTACAAATACCTAAACGGGGACGTAAAAGGCGCCAGAGATATACAGCTGGAACTCAATCCTCTAAACAACGTCCTGTTCATCGAAACAAACCCCATACCTATCAAAACAGCTATGAACATGATGGGCATGGAGGTAGGCAAGCTCAGGCTGCCGCTAGTGGATATGGAGGATAAGCACAAAGAGTTGTTAAAAGAAACGCTGAAAAAGTACGGCTTGCTGTAAAAAGAGGCTAGAAAGGTGAATAAAACATGATAAGGCTTATAGTGCACGGATGCAACAGAAAAATGGGCAAAAACGTGGTCAGCGCCGCTCGGAACAACGGTGGATTTGAAGTGGTGGCAGGGGTAGATAAATTGGCCTCGGCCTCAAGGGAGGACTTTCCTATCTACTCCAGGCTAATAGAAGTAAAAGAAAAGGCTGATGTGGTCATCGACTTTTCCCACCACACGGCGATACCCGATCTCCTGGAAGACGCAACTCACATGAAAATACCTGTGGTCATCGCCACTACGGGGTTAAATGAAGCAGAGCACCACGTCGTCATTGAGAAATCAAACTACATACCCATATTCATGTCAGCAAATATGTCCTTAGGGATAAACCTGCTAATTAAACTGGTAGTGCAAGCAGCCCAGGTACTCTATAAAAGCAGCGACATAGAGATCGTGGAAAAACACCACAACCAAAAGCTGGATGCTCCCAGCGGCACCGCCTTTATGATTGCCAACGCCATCAACCAGGCCCTCTCCAACACACTGCACTTCACTTATGGCAGAAGTCCTCAAAGCGGCAAAAGGGAAAAAAGTGAATTGGGCATTCACGCCATAAGGGGAGGTACCATAGTAGGAGAGCATGAAGTGATATTCGCCGGTCCGGATGAGATTTTGGAAATAAAACATATAGCTCAGTCTAGAGCGATATTTGCACAAGGAGCATTAAAAGCCGCTGAGTTTATTATAGGGAAACAGCCGGGATTATACTCCATGAAAGACCTATTAGAGAAAGGATGAAATTATGAGTACACAAGAAGAATTCTTAAATGATCCTTATCAAATCGCTCGATATATAAAAAACGCCAAAAAATCCACGCCTGTAAAAGTCTACGTCGAAGGTAATCTCGACAAAAACACCTTTTTAAATTTTAAAGGCTTCGGATACGGTTCTTTCTGGGTTTTGTTTGGAGAATACGACGTAATCAAGGAATACCTGGAAAAGTACAAAGACATAGTAAAGGACTACGTCATAGAAAATGACAGGAGAAACTCAGCTATACCCCTTTTGGACATAAAAAGCCTTGAAGCCAGAATAGAACCTGGTGCTATTATCAGGGACATGGTGAAAATCGGCAAGAACGCTGTGATAATGATGGGCGCAGTGATCAACATAGGCGCTGAAATCGGAGAAAACTCCATGATAGACATGAACGCCGTCATAGGTGCCAGAGCTAAAATAGGCAAAAACGTGCACGTAGGTGCCGGAAGCGTTGTAGCCGGCGTTCTTGAGCCCCCCAGCAGCACTCCTGTTGTAATAGAAGATGGGGTTCTAATCGGAGCCAACGCAGTGGTGCTAGAGGGCGTCCACATAGGGGAAAAGGCAGTGGTAGCCGCAGGTTCAGTAGTCATAGAAGACGTGCCGGCAGGCATGGTGGTGGCAGGAGTACCAGCCAAAATCGTAAAGAGCGTGGACGATAAAACGAGAGATAAGACCAAGCTCCTGGAGGATTTAAGGGGATAAAGTATAAGCGCAGGTCTTGCCCACAATAGCTTAAAGGCCTGCGCTTATACTTTTACAACTGCTCAGCTGCTTTTTCGTCCGCTTCCACTTTTTCCATTTTTGATATAGAGACTTCATACGCGGTTTTAGTCACAACCTCATCTTCAGAAATTTTTTTCTGGTATTCCCTGCTTTGAACCCTACCCCATAGCCTGATCCTGTTCCCGATCTCCAACTTTTCACTGTACCTGGCATTTCTTCCCCAGGCTATCACAGGTATATAGTCGGATTTTTTATACGCTCTGTTAACAGCTATCAGCAAGTCGGTGATTTCTCTACCAAAAGGCGTAGACCTGTAGACAGGTTTCTTGCAGATATAGCCGTCAAGGAAAATCTCATTGGGATTTTTAACTACCACGTCGTCGCCGATCACTTTTAAATCCCTTACAAATACCGTAAGCACCAAATGCCTTTTGCCGTCCTCTGTTACTCTGTTGTAAGACCTGAGCTGCCCCTCCACCTGTAACCGCGTGCCTCTTTTTATATCCAGACCTTGTATAAGCCTTTCCGATATAGTCAAAGGCAATAAATCCTTGCTCTCACTTAACCTAGGCACTTCCATAGTGGTGCGGTAAAAGACTTCTCCAAACAGCTCATGATTGTACTCAAGATCTGATACAAGTTTGCCAACGAGATTGACAACGTTATTTGACAATTGATTCCCCGCCATTTCTCTCTCCCCTTCGGTCTTAAGTTTTCTATATAAATATATTATTTTTCAGAGTAATTATGATAATTAACTGTAAAGGGCAGCAAATATCTCCTCTTTTCTTTCCGGTTTAACCCTATCGCCTATCAAAAGAACAACGTCATTTTCCATGGCATTATCAACAGCATAGCGAATAGAATCCACAAAGTTTGAAAAATACACTTCATCCCCGCTGTTTAGATCTTTTAAATTTTTACCTATCCCAGAATTTAACACGTATACAGCTTTTTTCATGTTTAAAATGTGAAACCAATTTAACACACAATCGCGAACCCGACGATTAGATGCATAATCATCCGATAACTGGCATACCACCAGCAACCGGTTGTACTCAATAAACTGCAGCGATTCAAACACGCTGTCAAGACACTTTAAACCCGAACTCCTGTTGTCGATTACCGTAAATTTATCATCATACACCACTTCCATGCTGTGTTTGGCAACAAAGGATCTCAACGACTCTTTGATGTCCTTCACCTTTCTGCCTATGAGGATTAAAGCCGTAATTGCGGCAAGGGCATTGTACACCTGAAAAGCTCCTACCGCCTTTACTTCAAAAGGGTATTCAAAGGGTTCAACTACTCTTCCAGCAAGGGTCGCAATATTTCTTTGAAGACAATAAGTAAATTTGGTATTTTTTCGCGTGCACGATAAACTAGAAGCTGTAATGGTGGACTTGCCGTTTAATCCAAAAGTAATCACCGGCACTATATTGTTCTCAGACATTACATCAAGTATACGCCTCTCATCTGAATTCACCACAAATGTTTTGCCGTGGGAAACGCCTTTAATCAACTGTTTTATCCCGTCATTTACTTCAAGAGAACTATAGGGGTTGAGAAAAAGGTACACGTCGTTATTGTAGAATTCGTTCTTTGACAGGATATCATCAGAATTCATTTCACTAATCGCAGGAGTCTCAGACCTACACGCCGATTTTATCATGTCGCAAGTTGTAGACTTTCCCAATTCTCCTATTACAGCTATCCTATAATCCACAGCCATCAACTCCTTTAAAGCTGGTATTATTATATTAATCAAAGCCACAGATATTTATGTATAAAAAAACAGCAGGATAAACCTGCTGTTATCTGGCAAAAATATGATTGCCTATTTGAGTTACAATCGCTCTGGACCAGATCCACGGCGAAGAAACCTTAGCTGGATTGTAGTAATAAAGTGCTCCACCGGTGGGATCCCATCCGCTTAGCGCTGCATCGGCCGCTTTAAATGCCTCTTCATCAGGCTCCATGTAAAATTGCCCATCCATAACCGCAGTAAAAGCATAAGGTTGGAATATAACTCCTGCTATAGTATTAGGAAACCTTGGATCTTTTACTCTGTTCAATATAACCGCGCCTATTGCGACCTGACCTTCAAAGCTTTCACCGCGGGCCTCAGCGTATATTATCTTCGCCAGTAAATACCTATCCTGTGCGTAATTTGCATTATGGTTTGAAGCTCCACCTGAACTTGCCGCAACCCTTGGTATTATCAACTGTTGACCCGATACAATATAATCGCTCCAATAATTATTTGCCATCTTTATATCATTAACTGAAATGCCGTACTTTGATGCGATATCAGACAACGTCTCTCCATAGCTTACTGTATAAACGTCTCCATTTACAGGTATATAAAGTTTCTGGCCAGGCGTAATCAAATCGCTCCCCAGGCCATTCTCGCTTTTAATCGCATCCACGCTGGTGCCATACCAGCTAGCGATATCGTAGAGGGATTCGCCGCTACTCACCACGTGTTCCTTTGATGCAGCAAGCGCTTGCAGCGGCATCGCTATTGATGTAATCAAAACAGCGATAGACAAGATAATACATGCTACTTTTTTGTTCCTTATCATCGGCATCATTCCTTTCTAATAAAATTGCCGTGGCAGGCATGGCATGCAACTGCTAATATTATATATCTAAAAATATATTTTGTCATATATCATATTTGGGCATTATAATCCATATCAATTGATATACTGCCATATAATCATTTATACTCCTTTTTTCTCATGTATAATAGGTGATACCATTATATGGCGCACATTTAAAGCAAAGTTAAAGCTTGCAAAAACCTCGTACCCTGCATTAAAAATCTATAAAAGCACATATTATAAATGCAGCCTATAATCGAGGAGGCATTAAAATGGCTAAGGGAAGTATGAACAAACAACAGATGGTTCCGCAGGCCCATCAGGCCCTCGACAATATGAAGTACGAAATAGCTGCTCAATTAGGTCTTCCTGTAAAACAAGGTTCAGAAGACTACTGGGGCAACCTCACGGCGAGGGACTGCGGCGCTGTAGGCGGCCATATGGTCAGGAAAATGATAAGCTGGGCAGAACAAGCCATGGCCAATAATACACCTGGTTCTCAAATGCCCAAATAAAATATGGAGTAAAAAAAGAGAAGTGGTTATTACCCTTCTCTTTTATGATATAATGGTTAATAGGTGATGGGATGTGATAAACAGCACACAGGAATTAGCTGAAAACAAATTGTTGATTTTGTACGTGCTGCAGAGGGCCGGTTTGCCGCTAAGCAACGAGCAAATATCAGAAATCATGATGGACACAGAGAGCATGAATTATTTCTTATTGCAGCAATTCCTGGGCGAACTGCAAAGCAGCGAACATCTTTTTTTCGATACAAAAAAGTCTTGTTATTATATAACGCCTAAAGGTACCAATACCCTAAACCTCTTTTTACACCTTATAGACGAGGACAAGCGAAAGCGACTGGACAGATACATAGTTATAAACAGAGAGAGATTTAAACGGGAATTACAGATAACAGCAGACTACAAGCAGATAGCTAAAGACCAGTTCATCGTAACATGCAAGGTGGAAGAAAACAATATCACACTTATAGAACTTAAACTAAACGTGGTGACAAAGGAGCAAGCAAAATTGCTCTGCAGCAAATGGAACAATAAGGCACAGAAAATCTACGCTAATGTGATCCGCGAACTAACAGAAGACGAAAACATTGATAAAAAGCCCTAACTGGATAGGGCTTTTTTGCTTTTTGATTTCTTTCGACGGCTGTTACCTAAGGGCTGTACGTTTTCAATTTTAGATTTCAACTCGAATATCCTGTCCCTTAGCTCCGCCGCCTTCTCAAATTCCAGGTTCTCAGCTGCCTTTTTCATCTGCTCTTCTAGCAAAGCAATTGTCTCTTTTATTTGACTTTCAGCTAAAGCACCCATTTCAACCTTAGAGCGTTTATTTTCACCGGCTTTATACTCTTTCACATCTTCTGCTACAATCGTAGCTTCTATGATGTCTCGAACAGACTTGGAAATGGTCCTGGGTACTATGCCGTTTTCTTCATTGTACTTCATCTGAATCTGTCGCCTTCGGTTGGTCTCTGAAATAGCCCTCCGCATAGAGTCGGTTATCTCATCAGCGTACATTATTACGCGTCCTTCCGCGTTTCTGGCGGCCCTTCCAATTGTCTGGATAAGCGACGTCTCTGATCTCAAAAATCCCTCTTTATCTGCGTCCAAAATAGCTACCAACGAGACCTCAGGAATGTCAAGGCCTTCTCTCAGCAGATTTATGCCTATGAGCACGTCAAACTTTCCCAGCCTTAAATCCCTAACGATTTCCATCCTCTCTATAGTGTCAATATCTGAGTGCAAATACCTGACCTTTACGCCCACATCTTTCAGGTAATCGGTTAAATCCTCGGCCATCTTCTTGGTAAGAGTTGTAATTAATACGCGGTTTCCCTTGTTTATGGTCTTCTTTATCTCACCTATGAGATCGTCGATCTGTCCTTTTACAGGTCGCACCTCAACAGCAGGATCCACAAGGCCCGTAGGCCTTATAATCTGCTCCACCACCTGAGACGAATGTTTAAGCTCGTATTCACCGGGAGTAGCAGATACGAATATCAGTTGATTGATCTTCTCCTCAAACTCGTGAAATTTAAGAGGTCTGTTATCATAAGCAGAAGGCAACCTGAACCCATATTCCACTAGCGCATCTTTGCGAGATTTATCCCCGTGGTACATTCCCCTTATTTGCGGTATGGTTACATGGGATTCATCTATAAACATCAAAAAGTCATCGGGGAAATAATCTATAAGGGTAAAGGGCGGACTCCCTGGAGGTCTACCTGACAGATGCCTGGAGTAGTTCTCTATTCCCTGGCAGTAGCCTACCTCTTTTAGCATCTCTATATCGTACATAGTACGCTGTTTTAGCCTCTGCGCCTCCACCAGCTTGCCCTGAGACTCCAGCTCCTTTAAGCGCTGTTCAAGCTCGGCCTTTATGCTTTCTATAGCCCTATCCAGCTTGTCTTTAGATGTAGCATAATGGGAAGCAGGGAATATAGACACATGGTTTCTAAGGCCCACGATTTCTCCTGTTAAAACGTCAATCTCCGATATCCTGTCCACCTCATCGCCAAACAACTCTATCCTTATAGCCCTGTCGGCAGAAGAGGCAGGAAATACTTCTATTATGTCACCTCTTACGCGGAATTTACCTCTTGTAAAGTTCACGTCATTTCTCTCATATTGTATGTCTACAAGCCTCTTTAGTATCTCATCGCGGCTTTTTATCATGCCAGGCCTTAATGACAGGGTCATATTGGCATAATCTATAGGATCACCCAAGCCGTATATGCACGACACACTGGCCACTATGATAACATCTCGCCTTTCAAAAAGGGCAGATGTAGCCGAGTGCCTTAATTTATCTATCTCGTCGTTTATCGAGGCGTCTTTTTCGATGTACGTGTCGGTCTGAGGAACATAAGCTTCAGGCTGATAATAGTCGTAATAGCTCACAAAGTACTCCACAGCGTTATTGGGGAAAAACTCCCTGAACTCACTACAAAGCTGCGCTGCTAGCGTCTTATTGTGAGCTATAACCAGCGTAGGTTTTTGAACCTCCTGAATGATATTCGCCATGGTAAAAGTCTTACCAGAGCCAGTAACTCCCAAAAGAGTCTGAAATTTATATCCTTTTCTCACACCATCGCTGAGCTTTTTTATAGCCTGAGGTTGATCCCCCGTAGGCTTATAATCAGACACTATTTTAAACTCTCCCACAATATCACCACCTTTCTTGAGTTTCTACACCGTATGTCACCCTATTTTTCTCTTCAATGTCCTGAGCTCTCTTTCATGATCGCCGTACATGGCACTTAAACTCTCCTGTCCATCATACAAGATATCTAATCTCTTATTTATTTTCTCAAAGTTTTCGTTTATTTTACCCTCCAATTTCGCCATGGCAATTTTTATTCCATCAGTTTCCGCTTTCTGAATTTCCGATGCCTCTTTTAAAGCTCTCAGTATCTGACCATGTTCTTCCTGCTGCACCTTGATCCACTTTATATCCTCTCTCATGGACTTCTGCTCTTGCTGCAGCTGCCTTATATCTTCTCTCATTGACTTCTGTTCTTGCTGCAGCCCCTTTATGTCTTCTCTCATGGATTTCTGCTCTTGTTGCAACTGCCTTATGTCTTCTCTCATGGATTTCTGCTCTTGCTGCAGCCCCTTTATGTCTTCTCTCATAGATTTCTGCTCTTGTTGCAACTGCCTTATGTCTTCTCTCATGGATTTCTGCTCTTGCTGCAGCCCCTTTATGTCTACCTGAATGTTTTTCAGTATTTCCAATATAAGCTCTTCATTTGCCATAAGCACCCTCCCCCATCGCCTATCCTCAAGTAATATTATATCATTTATTTACACGTTAAAAAAAAGATTAAAATATTTTTATCAAGAAACAAGAAAATTCCTATATGCATATCTTTCTTTTGATTCTCTTGGCAACAGTGGCATAATCTAGCGCGTCCAAAAACCCACATTCACTTGTATTATAGCATATATACGCTTACGCAAATAGTAGTTGTTCAGTTCCATATACGTCAAAAGACGATCACTACACCTGCTCTTCATGGTCAATGCGCATTGTTAAAATAAATTGCAGGCAAAAAACAAAGACCAAGAAATCCCTTATAATAAAAAGGAATCCTTGATCTTCTAGTAATAAATATAGAAAAGTAACTAAATTCGATTTCATATATAATCTATTTTCTTTTATTATACCTTTCCAGTGCTGCGTTCTCTATCTTTACAGCCTCATCTATGCCCATGCTTTTTATCGTATTTACGTATTTACTCCATGTGCTGTCATTAATCGGCTCTTTGCCCATTATAAACTTACCCATCATCTCTAACTGATACGTATTGACCTGATTCATTATAGATGCCAACCTCTGGCTTTCTTCTTCCGTAGGTGTTATAGGCGGTAGAGTAAGAGAAGAGTCCGCATTTAACCACGTTTTCAGTCCTGCTTCTTTCTGTTGAGGAAATACCATTTGCTGCTCATTATACCTGGCATCTTGATCAAACGGGCCGGAAATACCAGACACAGGAGTCCATTGAAACAACGCCTGAGTAAACGCCAAGCCTTGAGGGTTTTTGGTAATAATGTCAGTATACTTTGGATATCCGTTTACCATCTTATAGCTCTGCCCTTCTATACCAAAATTCATAAGCATATGGCCTTCTTGGCTGTACTGGTAATCAATCCACTCTACTGTTTCTCTGAGGTACTTGTTCTTCGAACTTATAGCAACGCCACTACCCATAACTTTAAGATCTAAGTTTGTAGTAGTATATGGCTTTCCCCCTGGTCCTACAGGCCACGGCGCTCCTACAAGGTCAAAATTTGGCTGTTTTGGCTTCATCAACGTCAAGTATCTACCCATATTACCGCTCATTAAACCGAAATATGAACCTGCAAGATTATTTGTAACTTTGAAATCAAAGGCTTTATTATCATTGATAGCAATATCCTGGTCTATAAGCTTTTCCTTATACCACTGAGCCATGGTCTTGAGAAAATCCCTGTAAGCTGGTTGTATGGGGCCGTAATTTATCTTGTCATTGTCCATGTAAAAGCCGTTTAATATGCCCCACGCTGGTGCAAAATTTCCTAAACTCGATATCCCTTGGCCATTAGAACCGCTACCCGTAAAGGGTATTTCATCTCTTTTACCGTTACCATTAGGATCTTTGTCTCTAAAAGTCACCAGCACATTGTACCATTCATCAATTGTTTTTGGAACCTGCAAACCCAATTTATCCAGCCAGTCTTTCCTAAATTGCGGTCCCCAGTTGGCATGCATTACAGCACCAGCGGTACGTAACCACGGAAACATGTATATTGTTCCATCATCCAATTCTGCTTGCTTCCTCACCTCGGCATTTTCTTCCAAAATTTTCTTAAAATTAGGCGCATATTTGTCTATAAGATCATTTACTTTATAATTGAACCATCGCTTAGTGCTTTTCCTGGGCCACCGGGAATAGTCCTCCAGCTATAATAGATCATATCCGGCAGATTATTTGAAGCCATCATCAAGTTAAATTGGTCACTTTCCTGCCCTATCGGAGGATGTATCGGAGGATGTAAAAACTTTATGTGAATTCCCGTGCGTTTCTCCAGCTCTTGATAAGCTTTTATTTCGCCATAGTCTTTCATCGTTGCAGCTCCTTTTGAATCCATAGGTACCCAATACGTCAATGTAAGCGGTTCTTTAACTATGGGAAGTTTTATCTCCGTTATCTTATCGCTCTGACTGCTCTTGGCAGAAGAGCTCTTTTCGCCGCTCGATGACTGTTTGCTTCCACACGCCGTAAAAACTGAAAGCGCGAAAATCACACACAACACTATAATTAACGCTCTTTTAAGTGTCATTTATAATCTCCCCCTCTTAATTCTTTACTCACTTATCGTTCCTATCATTCTCCTTTTACAAAATATTTTAGTTCACCCCCCTCACCACAGGCTGTAGGTATCGTTTTCCCTATCGTGATTTATACTGCATATCACACTCCTTCATCCATCTTTGGCACCATATCCTTTTGCAGGTAGAATCACATATCTGTTATATCATATTAGTTTTACATTGGTATTGTGATTGTTTTTGTATTCAGAATTTTTCCGCTATTTCTTCTTATTGTTAATTATATTGACATTTTTGCCATAAATTTATATAATGGAAGTGAAATCGGTTGCACAATATTTTGCACAAATATAATTTATATGTAGGTAATATAATCTATAGCTAAATAATACTCTAGAAATCGATTGCACAAGGAGGTGGTTTTTAGCATGCATTAGATAAACTTTTTTACCTATAATTCTCTTCTGCAATGAGCTAAATTCAGAAAAGGGGGATCAAAATGGTCAATAAAAAGTACATCAGCTATTTGATCATCTTTTTAATGGTCTTCGCCTCTTTTTTAAATGCAATGCCTTCAAGGGCAAAGGCTGACACGTCACCTGTCATAGCAAATGTCGTCGGTAACTTTCAACAACAACTAAGCGACAGTGATTGGAATGTAAACAGCACAATTACTGTGATGACGTATAAAGGCAACGGTCTCTTTGAATATACGACACCTGTTGCGTTGAAAGCGGGTGACTATGAGTATAAAATCGCACTCAATCACTCGTGGGATGGAGGTGGAGTGCCTTCAAGTGGAAACTTAAAGCTACATCTTGATGCTGATACAGCAGTAACATTCTGGTATAATTACAACACGGCAAGCGTTACAAATTCATTAATTTATCAACCGATACCCCAGGATAAACTCCCGAGGCTTGTAGGCACAATACAGCCGGCTATAGGCGCAGGTAGTCAATGGAGCCCTGAAACATCAACGGCTATAATGACAGATGATAACTTTGATAATGTTTACCATGTTACCTACCGTGTACCCAAAGGATATTATGAATTTAAAGTGAGTTTAGGGCCTTCATGGGACGAAAATTACGGCCTGAACGGCGTCCGTGATGGAGCGAACATTTCTTTAAACGTTGCATACGATACTAATATGACATTCTATTATGATGCGGTTTCTCACCACATATGGACAGATTATAGCCCACCTTTAACAGGACCAGATAATAACATATATTATGACAGTTTAAAACACGATACCCATGATCCATTTTTCCGTTCGCCTTTTGGCGCAATAAAAATGGGAGATACGGTAGTCCTTAGAATACAGGCAAAAAACCACGATTTGCAAAACGCTAAGATCTCCTACTGGGATGATGTAAAAAAATCCAGAAGCGAAATACCTATGTATAAAATAGGTCAAAGTCCAGATGGCCAGTATGAATACTGGGAAGCAAAGCTGAGTTTTGATCACCCAACTCGTATATGGTATTATTTTATACTTCAGGACGGGACAAAAACAGCGTATTACGGGGACAATGACGAGCAACTTGGCGGCGTGGGCAAAGCCACAGATACCGTAAACAAGGACTTTGAACTGACTGTGTACGACAAAAACTTTGATACCCCTGACTGGATGAAAGGCGCTGTAAATGGAGATACATCCAATGACCATGTAAAGATATATAGCCGTGGATACGACCCGATAGAGTTTCACAACAACTGGAACGATTTGCCCGACAACCCTAATAATAAAAATAACCCTGGATACACCGGTGACGGCATATGGTCCAACGACTTTTTTGGCGGCGATTTAAAAGGCATAGATGACAAATTAGATTACTTGAAGAGCCTTGGAGTAAGTGTTTTATACTTAAATCCCATATTCGATGCCCCTTCAAACCACAAATATGACACAATAGACTATTCAAAGATAGATCCAATGTTGGGCACGCTGGATGTTTTTAAAAAACTCATGGAGGATGCCCACAGAAGAGGAATAAAAGTCATACTGGACGGCGTATTCAATCATACAAGCGATGATAGTATTTACTTTGACAGATACAGCAAATATCCCGAACTGGGCGCTTATGAGGCGTGGAAGCAGGGAGACCAGTCCAAGTCACCTTATGGAAGCTGGTACAAGATAAACAGCGACGGAACATATGAAGGCTGGTGGGGATTTGACAGTTTACCTGTAATTCAGCAAATTAACGGAAGCGAATACAATGTTAAAAGCTGGGCTGACTTTATCATTAATAACAACGATGCAATATCCAAGTACTGGCTTAACCCTGGCGGCAATCTCAATGACGGTGCTGACGGGTGGAGACTTGACGTTGAAACGGACGTTGCTCACGATTTCTGGGTTCATTTTAGAGATGCGATAAACACAGTAAAACCCCAGGCACCGATGATCGCCGAAAACTGGGGTGATGCATCATCAGATCTTTTGGGCGACTCGTTTAATTCAGTAATGAATTACCTGTTCAGAAATGCCGTTATCGATTTCATTATCGACAAAACCTTTGATGATGGAAGCACAGTACACCATCCCATAGACGCTTCAAAATTAGATAAAAGGCTGATGAGCGTATATGAGCGATACCCCTTACCGGCGTTTTATTCTACCATGAACCTTTTGGGTTCCCACGACACTATGAGGATATTGACTGTATTTGGGTATAATTCTGCTGACAATGCCCAAAATTCGCAGCAAGCAAAAGACTTAGCCATATCAAGGCTCAAACTTGCAACTGTATTGCAGATGGGATATCCTGGCATGCCCTCAATATATTATGGCGATGAAGCTGGCGCGTCGGGCGGTAAAGACCCTGACAACAGGAGAACTTTCCCATGGGGCAACGAGGATACTTCTCTACAGCAATTCTTCAAGAAAATAGCCAACATAAGAAACGATAATCAGGTATTAAAAACAGGCGATCTCAAGACATTATACGCCCAAGGTGACACTTACGTCTTTGGAAGGAGAATTATAAACGGCAAAGACGTTTTTGGCCAATCACATCCCGATAGTGCAGCAATAGTAGTTATAAACAAGGGCGATACAAAAGTTCTCACGATAGACACAACAAAGTTCATAAGAGACGGAGTTACGTTTACTGATGTTTTAAATGGTGGAACATATACGGTTCAAGGCGGACAGATTAAAATAAATGTAACCTCAATGAGCGGAGCGATACTTATCTCTGACCCTGAGCAGGACTTAACAGCACCTGATAAAGTAAACGACCTTGTGGCAGCCTCTGGCAATGGCAAGGTTGATTTATCATGGACTGCTTCCAACAATGCCAATAGCTACAACATTTACCGTTCCACAGTGGAAGGTGGACTTTACAAGAAAATAGCGACAGCTGTAACCACAACAAATTATACAGACACAACTGTCACAAATGGATCAAAGTATGTATATACAGTAACCGCCGTTGACGATAAAGGCAATGAAAGTGCGATGAGCAATGAAGCAACTGCCTACCCGGCGTATCCAATTGGTTGGGCAGGCAAGCTGTCAGACGTAACAAGTGAGCATATAATTGGCGTTGACAACCCTACAGAGGATATATTCGCTGAAGTTTGGGCAGACGGCCTTACAAATAAAGCCGGTCAGGGAGAAAATATGATCGCACAACTGGGCTATAAATTTGAAAGCGATAGCGATTATACGTGGATAGATGCCCAATATTTTAGCGATGCGGGCAATAACGATAAATACGCAGCCAAATTCTTGCCTGACAAAGTTGGTACTTGGTATTATACCTTCAGATTTTCTGATGATGCAGGGCAAAGCTGGACACAGACAGATGTTAAATCTTTTTCGGTCATACACTCCAATGATACAACAGCACCAACTGCGCCTTCGCTAACACAACCCGGCATTGAATCATCCAGAGTTACACTTAAATGGAGCCCTGCAACAGATGATGTGCAAATTGCGATGTACGAGATAATGAAATCGTCAAGTGAAAATGGGCCATACAGCAAGATAGCTACGGTTTCAAACGGCGTTTATAGTTATGCGGATACAGACGTCGCAAACGGCTCTGTGTACTTTTATAAGGTTATAGCTGTCGACACGTCCTTTAACAAAAAAGAATCAAATGCCGTAAGAGCAACGCCAGATACAGTGCCTATAAAAGTAACCTTTAACGTAACAGTTCCAAATTATACACCTGAGGGCGTAAACCTTGCTGGAAGCTTTCCAGACATTCTGTGGAATCCCAGCGCTCAATCCATGACAAAGGTGGGGCCAGACAAATACAGCTTAACAGTGACATTAAACGAAGGCACAAATCTGGAATATAAATACGCCAGGGGAAGCTGGGATAAGGTAGAAAAAGATGAATACGGAAACGAGATGGACAACAGAAAAGTGACAATTGTAAACCAAGGTGGAAATACTATGACAATTAATGATACCGTACAGAGATGGAAAGACATTCCGCTTTATATCTATTCTCCATCTGACAATAGCACCGTAAGTTCAGATGTAAGTTCTATTGAAATCAAAGGCAATACTTATAAAGGCGCAAAGCTAACTATAAACGGTGAGGATGTGTCGCAAGCAGAAAACGGAGATTTTATAAAACAAGTTTCGCTAAAATACGGCCTTAATTCCATAAAGATACATGTAGAGCCAGGTGACGACACCATATACGGAAATGATAAAAACCGTATTGCAGAGCTCATCAAAGATTTAATAATAAATATTACAAGGACTCTACCTAAAAATACTCAATCGACAACAGTTCTCGGCACACAACGGGGTACAGTGATTACATCTGGCAACCTAACAATACTTAAAGTAGATGCTGACAGTGTCATAAATGACATTGAAAATACAGGTGACAGTAACATTGTATTTGACTTAAACAATATCGGAAGCACTGAAAACAAGGCAGTGGAGTTTCCCGTAGCGGTGCTAAATGCCGCAAAGGATAACTCAAAAGATATATTAGTAAAGACAGGCGATGTACAAATAGTCCTTTCAAAGGATTCACTAGATTTAACAGGTATAAACAGCAGCGTACAACTTATAGTAGAAAATAAAGGTAAAGAAAGTGCAACACAGGAATTCTCGCCATTGACCAATACATTTGATATAAGCATAAAAGCAGGAGATAAAGATGCAAAAGTAAACTCTGGCACAAAAGTGACATTAAACATCAGAGGTGTAAAAGATGCAAGGAAAGCAGGAGTATATTACTACAACGAAGCAAGCGGTAAGTGGGAGTATGTGGGAGGAAAAGTTGACAAAGCAGCAGGTACTATCACGTTTAACGCTAAACATTTTTCAAAATACGCCGCGTTCCAGTACAGCAAATCATTTAAAGATGTGCCGGTAGACTTCTGGGCAAATGATGCTATAAGCGTTCTTGCTGCAAAGCATATTGTCAAAGGAACCGATAATCAACGCTTTATGCCAGAGCAAAAAGTAACAAGAGCAGAATTTGCTGCGATGATGATAAGGCTTGTGGGAATACCGGAACAGCCATACAGTGGTAAATTCAGTGATGTAAAAGCAGGAGATTGGTATGCTAATACTATTGAAGCAGCTTATAAAAACGGCATTATGCTGGGTTACGGTAACACTATGAGGCCTGATGACAGCATCACACGTGAAGAAATGATAACAATAGCAATGAGGGTATACGGAAAATTAGCACCATACAGTGAAAAAAGCATTGTTGAAATACCATTTTCTGATAAAAATCAAATAAGCCAATGGGCGGTAAAAGCCGTTTCAAACGCTTATAATCTTGGTTTAATATTTGGCAGATCCAGTAATACATTTGCTCCCAGAGATATTGCGACAAGGGCAGAGGCTGCAGCTCTAGTCTACAGGCTAATTGATAAAAGTGGCAATCTATAAATAAAGGGGCATCCAACAGGATGTCCCTTTATTTATTTACATCACCTTAAGTATATACTTACCCCCCGGCTGTATTTCTATATCAAGTACTCCATTTGATACGGCATATTCTTCGTTGTTATATAAATCAAGCACTTTGCCTCCGTTTATTTTTAATGATATTTTTTTCGCCCGTTCCCCTTTGTTAAAAACATTTATTATTTCTTCATCATCTAAATACCTGCTATACGCGTATACATCATGATGGACTAAAACCGTCCTGTATTCTCCTGCCCGCAGGGCTCTGTTTTCTTTCCTGATCTTAATTAACTTTTTGTAAAATTCAAATAGATCCTTATTTATTCTGTCAAAGTCAATTGTCCTCCTGCAATCAGGATCATTGGCACCTGTAAGACCGGCCTCATCTCCGTAAAATATCATAGGTATACCTATACACGTCATCTGGAAAAACACTGCCATCTTCATTTTCTCGATATCTCCGCCACATTCATAAAGAAATCTGCACGTATCATGGCTATCAATCAGGTTTAAAAGTATCGTGCGGATATACTTTTTGTATCTTACAAATAAATTATTTATCAAATAGTCAAATTCATAGGTGTCTATGGCATTTTTGGCAAAATAATCAACAAGTATAAACATAAATGGATAATTCATGACAGAGTCAAATTGATCGCCTTTTAAGTAGCTCTCACCTCCATCCCATACCTCTCCGATTATAAATGCGTCTTTTTTTGCCCGCTTGACTTCATTTCTAAATCTTCTCCAGAAATTATGGTCTATTTCGTTGGCCACATCAAGTCTCCAGCCATCGATATCGAAATTCTCTATCCAGTACCTCGCTATGCCAAGCAGATATTCACTAACCTGTTCATTTGCAGTGTTGAGCTTGGGCATATTTTTTACATAACCAAAGGTCTCGTACTCATCTCTGTTTTTTATAAAATACCAATCTCTATACCTTGAATTATCCCCATTCTCCATAGCATCTTTAAATGCAAAAAATTTATCGCTTGTATGGTTAAAAACCGCGTCCAGTATCACCTTTATGCCTCTTTTATGACATTCATCTATCAGCTTCTTAAAGATCGCTTCATCACCAAAATTTTCGTCAATTTTGTAATAGTCTATTGTATCGTACTTATGATTGCTGTCGGATTTAAAAATAGGAGTTAAATATATACGGTTAATTCCCAATTCACATAGATAATCAAGTTTTTGGATGATCCCTTTTAGATTGCCGCCAAAAATATCATCGCTTTTGGGCTTTCTAAACCACTGACTGTCAATATTCTCTTTGTAAAATCTATCCACAAATATCTGATAAAAGATGGAATCTTCCCACCAGTCATACTTGTGATAAATATCGCCTCTACATATATAGGGGAACATATAGTACCTATTCCTGTCAGCAGGCGGCCTTTCAGAAAAACGATCCCGGCAGAAAATCTTCACTTCATCACCGCTAATCAATTTAAAAAAGTAACATATCCTGTTAAAGGGAGGCGTTATTATAGTTTCATAGTAATCAAATAAACTGTCGCGATATGCTACCGTCATTTCCTTTTCATACATATTTACTGGATTATCGGGATCGTATCTATCACCGTAGCAGAGAATCACTTTATCTATATCCTCTCGCCCTGTCCTGAGTTTTATCACAAGGCTTTTTTCATCAATAGGATATGCATAGGTGCTGTCGCTTTTATGAAATACTGCCTCTTTTATCATATAAAGCCCTCCTTCTCGTGTTACTTCCATTGCTCTGGTGTAATATTAAAATATTTAGCCTTTTACTGCACCTGCGGCAAGGCCTGACTGTAAGTATTTCTGTAAGGCCATAAATATTATCACAAGCGGCAATGATGCCACAACAGATGCTGCAGCAAATAATGTCCAATGAGCTGCGAATTGATTTGTTATAAACCTCTGTAAGCCAAGGGCCACTGTATAATTTTCAGGTGATTTTAATACTACACTGGATAATATAAATTCACTGTATACACCTATAAAACTAAATAAGAATATTACCACAAGCATTGGGCTCGCAAGAGGCAAAATTATTCTTATAAATATCTGCCAATACGATGCTCCATCAACAAGTGCTGCTTCATCCAATTCTTTTGGAAGACCATCTATATAACCTTTTAAAAGCCAGATGTTAAATGCACTTCCACCAGCAAGAACTAATATAAACGCATAAAGATTATCAAGTAAATTCAATTTTGCAAGTATCCCATAAATAGCTGGCAATGACATAAACGTAGGAAACATCTGTAAAATCAATAATGCCATTAAGCCGTTTTTTCTTCCTACAAATTTCATCCTACTAAATGCATACGAAGCGGTTGATGTCAAAATAATTTGTATAATCGCCACGCCAAAACACAGTATCAAGCTGTTTTTAATCCATATCAAAAATTGTGTCTTTTTAAATAAATCAACATAATTCTGAAAACTTATTTTATTGGGAAAAACTGTCCCTGAAAAGAACGCGTCGCCGCTTGCTAGTGATGCACCAACAACCCATGCAATAGGAAACAATATTATTATTATAAAAGCCCATATAATGACCCTGCTTATCCATAATGCAGCTCTCTCATTGGGACGCATTTTATGGTTGGGTCTATATCTTGCCTTGCTTTGAGTGTTTCTTCTTGAAATATTCATTCCAGTGGTAATATCCACTTAGTTCACCTCCTCAAACGCATGTGTCATCCTCATATTGATGTAGCTTAATGTACCAACTATCAGAAATATTATTATGGATAATGCTGATGCCAGGTCATATCTATTGAATTGCATTGTCATCTTATATGCCGAGCTTACCAGTAAATCTGTTGTACCAGCAAATGCGGTATCGGTTCTGGGCGGTCCACCACCAGTTATAAGAAATACCGAACCGAAATTATTAAAGTTAAAGGCAAATGAAGATATTATAAGTGGCAAAGCAGATGTCATAAGCATCGGCACTGTAATAAGGCGCAACTTTTGAAACCATGTAGCACCATCAATATCCGCGACCTCGTAAAGCTCTGGCGGAATCGCCTGTAGCCCACCCAGGGATACGTTCATCATAAATGGATATCCCATCCACGTACTCGCTAATATTATACCTACCTTAGCCCAGAAAGGATCAGTTAGCCATGGTATTTTAGCGATGTGTAAATAGCTTAATATCGTATTTATTCCGCCATACTCTTGATTTAAAAGCCCTTGCCAAGCAAGTATAGCAATCGTCGACGGCAATGCCCATGGTATAATAAGTATTGCTCGATATATATTTGTCTCCCACATATTTTTGTTGTTTAATAAAACCGCTAAAAATAATCCAACAATATAATTCGTAAATGTTGCTATTAATGCAAAAACAACAGTCCAGATTAATACGGGTAAAAATACCGTTTTTAATGGTCCGTTAATAATATCAATAAAATTTTTTAAGCCAACAAATTGATATTGTTTAAAATGATTTAGACTGAAATTTGTAAATGCTATATAAATGGTATACGCAATAGGTAAAAAACTTAAAACTGTCATAGACAAAATAGCTGGCGAAAGAAATGCATATGGGGTTAATTTATCCCTTATATTTCTTCCCTCACCCATGTTATTAGCAACCCTCCTTTTTAACGGGGCCGTAAGCCGGCCCCGTTTACTATCCTTACTGCATTGTTGCAATTCCCTGTTTAATTTGGTTAACCATATCGTTTGCTGCCTTAGCAGGTGTAGCCTTCCCCGACGTCACAAGCTGCAATGCGTTTCCTGCCGGCGTCCAAACTGCTTGCATAGCTGGTATATTCGGCATTGGCTGAGCATTTTTGCCTTGTGTAGCAAAAGCATTCATAATTTCATTATTCTTTACCTCATCACTATTTAATACCGATGTCAATACAGGAATTCTATTTCCTGTTTCAAATAATGGCAATGCCGTATTTTGCGCAAGGTATTTCAATAAATCCCAAGCTTCTTGTTGATGCTTTGAATTGGCGCTCACAAATGCCGCCTGTACACCCGCAAATGTGGGTATCGGCTTACCATCCAACGTTGGCATTGGAGCTACTTTAAACTTTACATTAGCTTTCTTAAATCCATCTACATCCCATGGTCCGCCTATATATAATCCAATTTTTCCACTCTGAAAATTACCTTTTGCCATATCACCTTTAATATCAGCTGGCATAAATTTATACTTTACAACAAAATCTTTTATCAATGACAACCCCTTTTTAGCACCATCGTTATTAAGCCCTATATCATTAGGATCAAGTTTGCCACCATTTTGTTTAAATACATAACCACCATTAGCAGCGATAAACGCATAACTAAAATAGAAATTATTCACATCATATTGAAATCCCACTTTTTTACCCTGTTCAATTAAATCATCCATTGTTGCTGGAGGCGTAGCAACTTTATCTGTATTGTAAAATAATGCATAAGTTTCCATCGCCAATGGCACAGCATACATCTTGCCATCAAAGGAAACTGCATCAATGCTCATCTGAACATAATCAGACTTGTTTATAACACCGTCTGGGACCTCTGCAAGCAACCCTGCTTTTTGAAATGTTCCAAGATTATCATGGGGCAGGCCAAACATTATGTCTGGTCCCTTACCACTCTGTGCTGCTGTCGAAAATGCCTGAAAGTCGCTTTGATCCGCTAAAACTTTAACCGAATTTCCTGTCTCTTTTGCCCATTTATTAGCTATTTCTTGAACTTTTGCTATCTCAGGGTCTGTTAAATGTAACCATACTACAAGTTTAACTGATCCTTTCTTTGCATCCGATGTTGACCCTTTATTAGATGAGGTCTCACCAGTTTTACCATTACTACAACCTGTCAATAATGTTGATAAAATTAACGCTATAATCGCAAACAATGCAAATAATTTTGAGAACTTTTTCATACTAACCCCCTCAATCATTATTTAAGATATTGTTCAAAACATTTATTCATACATATTAAATCTCTTCGAAGTACCACCTCCCTTTTTTACGCCTTTATCTAGCGCTTCGCTATAAAACAAAAAGATGCATAGCATTTGTGCGCAAGCGATTGCGCTAATAAAATAAAATTTATCCCCGCAAGGTGGAATTGCGAATAACCAACCTTGCTGGGATTATCGCTCTATTAAAGCTCTTTACATGGCTTTTTATATAAATCATAAGCATTTCAAAAGCTTTTGCACCCAGATCAAATGCATTTACATCTACAGACGTAAGGGAAGGAGTAAAGTAGTCGCACAGAGGAACGTTATTAAATCCCGCAACAGCAATGTCATTTGGAACTTTAATACCCTTTTCTACTAATGACTTTATCGCTCCAAAAGCCAGAAAATCATCGCATGCAATTATAGCCGTTGGCTTTTCCCCTCTTTCAAAAATTCTCTGCATAAGGTTATCTCCTGTATCATTCATAAACTTTCCTTCAACAATTAAATTCTCATTAACGGCTATATTATTATCCTGTAAAGCTTTTTTATAGCCTTCCAATCGATCCAAAGTCACAATATATTGCGACGATACGCCAATAAATGCAATTTTATTATGTCCCTGACTTATCAAATAACTGGTCAAATCGTACGAAATATCGAAGTTATTATTATCAACCCAGTTTACCTCATTTTCATTAACCGGCCTGCCCACTACTACAAAGGGAAAGTCTATTTTTTTAAGCGCAGCAATAGCAGAATCCTTTACTCGAGATGTAAGCAATATAATACCTTCTACCAGGCCGTTTCGTGTAAAATCCCTAATTATCGCTTTCTCTTCTTTGATGTCTGATGCCCCTGAAATGAGTATTTTATATTGATTTTTATACGCGGCTGAAGTAATACCTCTTAATATCTCTGGATAAAAAGGATGCTGAAACGCTTTCTCCGTATTTGAAGGAATAAGCACCGCGACTATTCCCGTGGATTTATTTACGAGAGAACGCGCTATGACATTAGGATGGTAATCCATCTCCTTCATAATTTTTAAAACCTTCTCCCGTGTAGCGCTGCTTATCCTGGGATTATTAGAAATCACTCTTGACACCGTAGAAGGTGAGACTCCAGCAGCTTTCGCTATATCGTTTATCGTTACTGCCATCCATTCACCACCTTGTGCAATCGTCTGCTCTACTCATATTCTATCATCATAGCAATTTGAAGTCAATACGAATTGGCATTTTTTTAATATAAAATCATTTTGATTAAAAAAACGGCTATGAAAGAAGCCGTTTTTCGCCTTTTATCGCCTGTATTGGTGCAATGTCCTGGGTAACTTCCACAGTCCCCATGTACTGCCCGTTTTCATCTCTTAAGGCAAAATACCTGATATACACGTATTTATCTCCAAGCCTTATATAGAAATCCTCATGGTCTTTTTTCCCCAATTTAAAATCATTTAAAATCTGCTCAACCACATGTACGCTGGCAGGTGGATGGCAGTGCTGGACTTTTCGGCCTATAACCGATTTTGCCCTGGGAAAAATCCTCTCTCTGCCGTTAGAAAAATATTTGACCACATCGTCTTTATCTACAAAGGTAATATCAAAAGGCAAATTGTCAAACAAAACACTTATTTCTTTAGGCGTTAACACGCCGGTATCAAATTTTACGTGCCCGATGGAATCTTCTCTGGCTAATTGATACCCTTCTTTTGCTTCCACGTTTACCCTTTCTGGTTTCCATAAGGGAACTACGTCAATAAGGCAGTAGCCTATATCATCGCTTTCTTCCATTATGTTTACCCACTCGTTCTCTGCCAATGTTTCCAGTGCCATAGGTAGCAGAATATTCTCTTCTTTGAATATCATTTCAAGGACCTTAGTTAAAGCAGCATTTATGTCATTTATTAATTGAGTTTTTCTATCATCGCTGTAGTTTAACAACCCCTCCCGTACCGATTTCAGCATTCCCCTTATCTCATCATCCACACCCCACATGACACTGGGCGGACCTGTAATCCCGTACTTTTCAAGATAAGGAAAAAGCAATAGTTCTTTTCTCTTATAGTGCTTGTCTACGTCCATCAATAAATTGAATTTTTCCAATAGCTTTAACGCTGTTTCTTTATCGCCTTTTTTACTCAATTCTTGGACAGTGGGTTTTATATGTTCATTAATCAGTTTTTCAACTGCCCTGTTTTCCTCTTTGAATGTATGAACAGGGTGACCTGGTATGGTTTCGGGTTTTTCCAGCTGCTCTAGGGATTCTTTAAATACCGCCGCATGTACATCGCATAACCTCTGTACTTCTTTTACATCTAGGCCTTCATTTATTAGCTGCTGTTCTATCATCGATAATTCCGTATGGGTAATTCCGTCAATGACTTCTTTAAACTTTTGCTTTACTTCGTCAACGCTCTTACCTCTATGCAGTTCCCTTATGACTTCTTTAAGCATTTGCTGCCTATGCTCTCTGTTGTTAATTAACTCGCTCATTTTTCTACCTCCTATCCAGTTATTAATTATTATTATACGCCCCAAACCATTTAATACATGTGAGATACATCACATTACTTTCACAAACAAAAAAGCGCCTTGTACCGGGTTTCAAAGCGCTTTTTAATGAATTTTTAGTTGCTATCGTACTTAATTAGACCATTACCATTAAAGCTCAGGGCAACTATAATGCTAATAGCATTTTTCCAAGCAGAGAAATTCTTGAGATCCAATCATACATGGTTAGCAAATTATGGTTTTGTCAATTTACATTCCGGTTTTCTTAATGTTTTTTCTCTTTCAACTATTGCCTGTTCATACCTTGCAATTTTATAATTCAGGCGTTCCAGCGTTTTCTTCATATCTTCTATTCTTTTTATGAGCTGGTTACGCTGCTCGATTAAGAGTGCTTTTCTTGCCTCAATGGTTTCATCACCCTGTTGAAACAATGCAACATACTCAATCAATACTTCAATTGGAAGACCCGCATTCCGCATACATTTGATAAATTCTATCCACCTGCAGTCTTCTTCCGTAAAATCCCTGATTCCGCTTTTATTACGGTTCACATGAGGAATCAGTCCGATGCGTTCATAATAGCGGATTGTATCCTGGGAAAGGCCAAATTTTTCACTTACTTCTGCAATTGTCATGTAATTTCACCTCCTGATATCTGAAATTATAACAAATGCCCATAAATCTTTGCTATTTTAAATTGTTATATTCTTCATCAGTTACGGGTTCCATCCATTCGACGTTTCCCTTTTGGACATTAGTACTTATGGCAATATGTGTAAACCAGCTATCCGGTGTAGCACCATGCCAATGTTTCACATACGGACGAATCTTTACTACATCTCCTTCATGAAGCACCTGTACCGGCTTGCCTTCTTCCTGATAATACCCTTTCCCACCGGTAACAAGCAGAATCTGGCCACCGGGATGCTTATGCCAATTATTTCTTGCGCCTGGTTCAAAAGTAACATTACCTATCGAGCAATTAAACGTGTCGTCATTAGAAACTAGCATTTCAAGCCATACTTGCCCTATGAAATTCTCATTCGTAATTTTTTGACCTTTCGGGAAGATTACACTTTCACTTAAATTATTTGATTTATTCATATTTATTCTCCTTTCTATCGTTACAAACCAAATAATTTAACTGCCTGTTTCATTTTATTAATAATATCCACACCAAATGGACAGTTTTTCATACATATCCCACATTCAATGCACTCACTGGCGTGATGTTCTAATAAGTTATAATGATTCTTTAATGTTTCTGGAACATTTTCTTGAATTAATGCTAAATCCAAATATTTATTTACTAATGCAATATCTATCTTTTTGGAACATGGGGCACAATGTCCACAATACATACAATGTCCACTAAATGAACTTCTTGGAGCATTTGCAAGAACTTCACTATAATCTTTTTCTTTATTACTTGCAGTGACATAAGCGGTTGCTGCAAGTATTTGATTTGTATTAGATACTCCAACCATTACGGAAGCAACTGCCGGTCTGGTTAAACAGTAATGTAAACATTGTACTGGGGTCAGTGCTTTTTCAAAAGGCGATTCTTTGTCACTTAGCAACACTCCAGCAGCATATCCTTTCATAACAGTTAAAGCAACACCCGCATTTTCACAAGTCCGGTATAACCTGTCACGCTTTGGATCAATACCTTCATAGGTCCTGTTTTTAAAAGTACTTTCTTCAAATAGTATGTTTACATCCTCAATAGCTGGTAACATATCATAAGCAGCATTGATACTAAATAAAATTACATCAATTATTCCTGTTTCCACTGCTTTGAAAGCAATATCTGTATTATGTGTTGATATTCCTAAAGACTTAATTACCCCTTTTTCTTTTAATCCTTTCGCATATTTTATTATTTCTCCATTAAAAATGTTATTAAAATCTTTTTGATCATCAACATAATGAATCATCCCTACATCGACATAGTCTAACTGCATTCTAGTTAAAAAGTCTTCATATGCATTGACAACTTCATTAATATCCCTAGTACGCCGGTATTGTCCTCTATCCCAGGTAGAACATAGATGTCCTTCAATAACAAAACTGCTTCGAGGATATTTACTTAACGCTTTACCAACATTACTTCTAACTTCCGGATTTGAATTATATAAATCAAAAAAATTAATACCTTCTTTGATGGCACAATCAATAATTGCTTCGCAATCTTCATAACCTTTATTTTCAAATCCTTCACCACCAATACCAATGACACTTACTTTAATTCCTGTTCTTCCTAAAATTCGATATTCCATATTATACACCTCATAATTAAGGATATCACTTTGAGTTAACTCCAAGA
This sequence comes from Caldanaerobius polysaccharolyticus DSM 13641, assembly GCF_000427425.1. NCBI lineage: Bacteria > Bacillati > Bacillota > Clostridia > Thermoanaerobacterales > Thermoanaerobacteraceae > Caldanaerobius > Caldanaerobius polysaccharolyticus. The sequence goes on from NZ_KE386494.1 coordinate 455,267, forward strand.
AACATCTATAAAGGAAAAAACGAAAAAACTCTTATTCTATTTTTTTACAAACTTGTATTCATTTGGACTGTATCGAGGGTCAATATTAGTATATTTTTTTAAAACCTCTTCAATTTTTGCAAGATCTTCAGCAGTTAAGTTAACATCTGCTGCACCAGCATTTTCTTCAAGATATTTTCTTCTTTTCGTTCCAGGAATAGGAATGATGTTATCATCTTGTGCCAAAACCCACGCTATGGCAAGTTGTGCAGGCGTAATATTCTTTTCTGCTGCAATGGCCGCAAATTCAGAAGCTAATCGTTGATTGTTATCTAAATATTCACCTTTGAAACGTGGTAATCCAGTTCTAAAATCATTTTCATCAAGAATATTTACATCAATCTTATTGGTAAGCAATCCTCGATTTAAGGGAGCAAATGGAACAAATGTTATACCTAATTCTTTGGTTAATGGCAATATTTCTTTTTCAACATCACGAGTAAGCAAAGAGTATTCGCTTTGTACTGCTGCAATTGGATTAACAGCATATGCTCTTTTTAGATCCTCAGGAGTACACTCACTTAGGCCTAAATAACGTACTTTTCCTTCTTTCACCAATTCCGCCATAGCTCCAACTGATTCTTCAATAGGAACTTTAGAATCTACTCGGTGTAAGTAAAGAAGATCAATTGTGTCAACTTTTAATCGTTTTAAGCATTTTTCAGCTGCTTCCTTAATATACCTTGGAGAGCCATCAATATAAGTGCTTCCAGGAGCAAAAGGATCTTCATACCCATCTTTTAATCTAAAACCAATTTTGGTTGCAAAAAAGATTTTGTCACGATTTTCAACCAAGGCTTTGGAGATTAACTCTTCATTAGCTCCATTCCCATAGATATCAGCAGTATCCCAGAAGTTAATACCTAATTCTAATGCACGTTTTAAAGTTGCAATAATTTCTTCGTCATTTGGTCGTCCGTATGCAGCACTCATTCCAATACAACCTAATCCTACTGATGATAATTCGATGTCTGTTTTTCCTAATTTTCTATATCTCATATTATGTTTCCCCCATTTCATTAATTCTTTCAAGTTTTTGTAAAAAAGTTTACTCTCCATTATTAGCTTACAACTTGGAGTTCACTTCAAGTCAAGTATTTTTCAGTATAGATAAAAAATTGCTTGACTTGGAATTAACTCCAAATATTAAACTATTGACTAGAGGTTATGATATGACGACTACAGAAACTAGTGAACAACTAGGCATCATACCGCATGAACTACACAAAAAAGTAATCTGATTGTAAAGGAGGTTCACCATGATTTACAAACCGTTTCATGACTTGCAGCTTTCTCAACTCGGCATGGGCGCTATGCGCCTGCCTACCATAGGAGAACGCGGCCCGATAGACGAGGATAAGGCAAGGGAGATCATTGAATACGCCTATGAGCATGGGGTAAATTACTTCGATACGGCTTACGGATACCATAACGGCGAATCAGAGAAATTCGTGGGCAAGGTGCTGAGTCGGTACCCCCGCGAAAGCTGGTATCTTGCCTCGAAAATGCCGGGCCACATGATGCGTTTTAACAACGGGCGGTTGGAATTTTCGGGGTATTTAGCTGGTCACCCGCTGGCCTCGCCTGCCGAAATCTTCGAGAAACAGCTGGCCAAATGTGGCGTGGACTACTTCGACTTCTACCTTCTGCACAACGTGTGCGAGACCTCAATCGACATCTATATGAATGAAGAGCTTGGCATCCTGGATTATCTGCTGGAGCAGAAAAAAGCGGGTAGGATCCGTTACCTTGGTTTTTCCACACACGCAATGCCTGAAACCCTGGAGCGCTTTCTCTCATGGAGGGATTGCTTCGACTTCGTACAAATCCAGCTTAACTATATGGACTGGACGCTGCAGAACGCCAAGCGGAAGTATGAGATTCTCGCCGAACGCAACATCCCCGTGATAGTCATGGAGCCCTGCCGGGGCGGCAGGCTGGCTTCCCTGAACGATGAAGCCAACGCGATGCTGAAACAAGCCCGCCCCAACGATTCCATCGCCTCCTGGGCGTTCCGGTTCGTCAAATCCCTGCCTGGCGTTCTGGTCGTCCTCAGCGGAATGACCCAGCTAGATCAGGTCATAGACAACATCAAGACCTTTTCTGACCCTACCCCACTGACGGAGGAAGAAAACGAGCTGCTACTGAAAAAAGTGATGTCCACTCTGGTGCATCTAGTCCCCTGCACCGCATGTCGGTATTGCTGTGATGGCTGTCCCCAGAACCTGGATATCCCCAAGCTGATCTCTCTGTACAACGAGGTTGCTTTCGAGCCATCTCCCTCCGTTAATTTCGCTATCGCTGCCCTGATGGACGACGAATTGCCCTCGAACTGCATTGCCTGCGGCAAATGTAAAGAGATATGCCCACAAGGCATCGATGTCCCTGAGATCATGAATAAGTTTTCTGAAGCCCTAGCAAAGATGCCACAGATTGCCTCTCTGCGCAGAAGATAGGTGGCATATAGCTTGCTTTGCCTAGAAAATCTAGAAAATTAAGAAAAAATGCATCTGTCACCACAGATAGATGCATTTTTTTAAACCAGCTTTGAATGAAAACAGGATGCAGATAACCTGGAAATTCTTCCACTGGCCACGCTTAAAAATGTAAGCAAATGATATACGGAAGGGATCAAGTCCAAATTTTTGTGTAAAAATCCCTCTGGCTAGAACCAGGTGTTTCTATCATCAACAGTTAGCCTATTATACCGCCCCCGATCCTTTAGATGTTAAAGATACGCTATCGTCGGGCTTTGACCGTCCTTGACACCGGAAGCCTCCAGCGGTCATTAAAAGCTACTGGTGGTAACAAAGGTCATCTTATTGGAACAACCTTTTCCCCTGATTTTTTTGAGTTTTCCCTTTGACATTCAAAATACTCGTCCATATCCAAGTACTTCTTGCCAGAAGCCCATTTTTCATCTTACTCCATTAGTAAAGTTCCGATTAGCCGGATAGCTGATTCCCGGTTGGGAAATATCCTTATACTTTTCACGCCGGCGGATTTCTTCATTTTGCCGTTCTAAACTATTGGTGGTACGAAGTCTTTTCCGATAACGCTCAGGAAGCTCTAAGACCGCTGTAACATCTTCAAATCCGGCTTCTAATTCATCCATAGCCTTAGCAGCTTTAGTTCTGTACTCATCTAACACCTGGTTTAGTAGCATTCTTGCTGTTTTGGTATCTGGAGCCTCTAATATTGCTCTTACTTTGGCATGGATTTCTTTTTGTAGGGCTTTCGGAGTTTTTTCGAGGATATTACGCATAAAATGAGTCTGACACCGCTGCCAGGTCGCCCCTGAAAATACTGGCGAATAGCTCGTACAAGCCCGTTGTGATGGTCAGAAACTACGAGGTCGACACCATCTAAACCTCTCTGTTTGAACCATGAGAAGAATTCGCTCCAGCTTTCTTCTGATTCACTATCACCAACCATAAAACCTAATATTTCCCGGTATCCTTCTTCATTTATGCCAACAGCAGACAATAGGTTCAAGGTTTTAACAAAGCTCAGAAATTGTAGATTTTGAAAACTCAATGCCGCAAAGTTCATAAGTGATTTCTTCAATTTTTCGTGTAGATACTCCGTTAACCACCATTTCCATTAATGTCAGTAAAAAAGCTTGCTCGCTTCGCTGGTAACGGCAAAAGATGTCAGTAGTGAGCTTGCCGTTGCGAAGCCTAGGAACTTTTAGTGTAATAGTGCCAACTCGTGTTACTAAATTTCTTGGATAATAACCGTTAAGTAGTCTTGCCTTTCTTCGGTTCTTTCATAAGGTTCAGCTTTAATTTGCTCTGTAGCCTGGGCCTGCAATATTTGATTGATTACTGATTCTAAAAGTTTGGCCATTCCTTCATCTTTAGCTCCTTTTACAAAAAGATGATGCAGAATTCAGAATCAATGGTAATATTATATTGAGCCATTTCTCATCCTTCCAGGTTAGGTTTTTGGTTTTGTTTTCACTCTTAATTGTAACCAGAGGGTGGGGGTGGCTCAACCCTTTTTTACACAATTATACGGACTTAACTCGGAAGGGGGGCAAACATGGAACTAATGGAAATAATCATGGTAAAACGTACATCTTGAAATACAGTTACATCATAATTACTGCAGTAGTTGCACGTGCAATGAGTGACACAGTTGCAACGCCTGTCACACCAGTATGAAGAACGACTCGGCCACTCGGATGTGAATTCGTTGTCATCAAAACCAAAACAAAAAGTCAAGGTTCCTGAAAACCTTGACTTTTCAGCATATAAAAAAAGCTGGCAATAGGACTCGAACCTACAACCTGCTGATTACAAGTCAGCTGCTCTACCATTGAGCTATGCCAGCTTATTAAACATATAATGCCCCAGGACGGAATCGAACCGCCGACACGGGGATTTTCAGTCCCCTGCTCTACCGACTGAGCTACCGGGGCGGTAGATGGGCCTTCAGGGACTCGAACCCCGGACCGACCGGTTATGAGCCGGTTGCTCTACCAACTGAGCTAAAGGCCCTTGGCCATGACCCCGAGGGGATTCGAACCCCTGTTACCACCGTGAAAGGGTGATGTCCTAACCATTAGACCACGGGGCCATTTTCAATTATAAAACCTTGCCAGGATAAAGGGGGGTGGGTATAAGGTCAAGGCCTCGACCTATTAGTACTTACCAGCTTAAAGCATTTCTGCTCTTACACCTTAAGCCTATCTACCTCGTCTTCTTCGAGGGGTCTTACTACCTTTCCGGTATGGGAAATCTTATCTTGAGGCGTGCTTCACGCTTAGATGCTTTCAGCGTTTATCACTCCCGGACTTGGCTTCCCAGCTGTGCGGTTGGCACCGCAACTGGTGCACCATCGGTCCGTCCTTTCCGGTCCTCTCGTACTAGGAAAGGCTCCTCTCAAATTTCCTACGCCCGCGACGGATAGGGACCGAACTGTCTCACGACGTTCTGAACCCAGCTCGCGTACCGCTTTAATGGGCGAACAGCCCAACCCTTGGAACCTACTTCAGCCCCAGGATGCGATGAGCCGACATCGAGGTGCCAAACCTCCCCGTCGATGTGGACTCTCGGGGGAGATCAGCCTGTTATCCCCGGGGTAGCTTTTATCCGTTGCGCGATGGCTATCCCACTCTACACCACCGGATCACTA